>NZ_NGLE02000001.1:0-285000 GCF_002140715.2 Enterococcus sp. 4G2_DIV0659
ATAGCCCAGAAACGTCGTTATTTAATAAGAGAGAGACACTATTTAACTTTGATAAAGCGCGTAAAGAAATTCGTAAAGAAGATACGGTGTTTTTATTTGAAGGGTTTATGGACGTGATCGCAGCTTGGCAAGCTGGTATCACAAGTGGTGTGGCTTCAATGGGGACGAGTCTGACTAATGAGCAGATTCGTAAGTTGGAAAGAGTAGCGAAAGAACTTGTGGTTTGTTATGATGGTGACGCTGCCGGTGTAGAGGCAACCAATCGAGCTATTTCATTACTAAGTGAGCATAGCCGCTTTCAATTAAGTATTGTTAGTATTCCTGAAAAATTAGATCCAGATGAGTATTTAAGAAAATATGGCAACGATTCTTTTCGAGAGTTGGCACTTCATGGTCGGGAAACGGTTTTTAGCTTTAAGATGCAATATCATCGCTTGACTAGAAACATGAACAATGAGAAAGAACAGCTGGACTATGTCAATGATTTGCTAAAAGAATTGATTTTAGTACAGTCTCCTTTAGAGCGAGATCGTTATTTGAATCAACTAGCGCAAGAGTTTCAATTGTCCTTTCATTCGTTGGAAGAACAGCTTAAACAGTTGGAAACACAACAACGATCAACCAAACGAAGAGAAAGACAGCAACAAGTGGCTCCTCCTCCTCAAGAATTTGAGTATGAGATAGACGAGTTGCAGCTGCCACCGGAAATGTTCGAAGAAAATCCTGCTCCAGCCGTTCAAAATAAGCGGCCATTAACTCAAGTCGAAAAAGCTGAACGTACATTGTTATATCGTTTGATGAATGAACAAAGTGTTAGAAATCAACTCTTTCAACTCGCTGATTTTAGTTTTGCTCATGACCAGTATCAAGAACTTTATTTGTTGTTAGATAGCTACTTGAGTGTACATGATGACTTTCTTTTAGCTGATTTTTTGGATTATTTAAAAGAAGAGACAATTAAAAAATTAGCTATCGAGATTAGCTATCAGACGATTTCAGAAGAAAGTTCTGACCGAGAAATGGCTGATGTTTTAAGGGTTATCCAAAATTCAAGCTTGGAAGAGGAAATTTCTGAGAAACAAGTGCAAAAAAAAGAAGCCGAACGTTTTGGTAATAAACAATTAGTTGATGAATTATCAATTGAACTCATCAGCTTAGTAAAACAATTGCAAAAAAGTCGTACAGTGTCCTAAGCAGAAATTCTTTGACAACGTATTTGACTATTATTTATATATTTTTAGCCAAATGGAAAAATGAAGGGGGCCTTCTTTCATGGAAAAAGAAACAGAAAAAAAATATGCAGCTGCATTGGCAGCCTTTATCAAAGAGAGCAAACCGAAAGGGAATGTTCTTTATGATGATTTAACAAACAAATTAGCAACGCCATTTACATTAAATGCGGATGAAATGGAAAAGTTGATCCAAAAAGTTGAAGATGCTGGAATCAGCGTCGTTGATGAAAATGGTGATCCAAGTGAACATAGTCTTAAAAAAGACGCAAAAGTTGCTGAAAAAGCCCAAATGGAAGATTTATCTGCCCCGACTGGTGTTAAAATTAATGATCCTGTTCGTATGTATTTAAAAGAAATCGGACGTGTTCAATTGTTAACGGCAGCTGAAGAAGTTGAACTTGCATTAAAAATTGAAGAAGGCGATCAAGAAGCAAAACAACGTTTAGCAGAAGCTAACTTGCGTTTAGTTGTTTCGATTGCGAAACGGTATGTCGGACGTGGTATGCAGTTTCTTGATTTGATCCAAGAAGGAAATATGGGTCTAATGAAAGCTGTTGAGAAATTTGATTACCGAAAAGGATTTAAATTTTCTACCTATGCGACTTGGTGGATTCGTCAAGCAATCACCCGTGCAATTGCTGACCAAGCAAGAACCATTCGAATTCCTGTTCATATGGTAGAGACAATTAATAAATTGATTCGAATCCAACGTCAATTACTACAAGATTTAGGGCGGGAACCAACGCCAGAAGAAATTGGTGCTGAAATGGATCTGCCCACTGAAAAAGTCCGTGAAATCTTAAAAATTGCTCAAGAGCCAGTTTCTTTAGAAACACCAATTGGTGAAGAAGATGATTCACATCTTGGAGATTTCATTGAAGACCAAGATGCGACAAGTCCGGCTGAACATGCAGCGTATGAGTTGTTAAAAGAGCAACTGGAAGATGTTTTAGACACGCTGACAGATCGTGAGGAAAATGTTTTACGGTTACGTTTTGGTTTAGATGATGGACGTACACGCACTTTAGAAGAAGTAGGAAAAGTCTTCGGAGTAACACGTGAACGGATTCGTCAAATCGAAGCAAAAGCATTACGTAAATTACGCCATCCTTCTCGTTCTAAACAATTAAAAGATTTTCTAGAATAAGAAGTTTTTCGTTAAAATTTGAACAGCTCTTTTCGATTTTTTTCGGAAAGGGCTGTTTTTAAACAATCGTAATAAAAAAGTCACAGAGTACATATTGGAAGAAACACGATTTTATGGTAGATTAGATTTAATTGAATGAGTAGAATGTGAGGCGGAATGAATGACGAAACAATGTCCGAATTGCGGAAATGAAATAAACAACCAAGAAGAAGTATGTAAAAAATGCGGTTCTTCTCTCAAAGAATCAAGTACCTCTAAAAAAAATGAACAATCAAGTGAACCAAAAGAACAGACATCTAACTTTTTGAATAAAGATCAAAATGAAAATATTGAATGGTCAGAGTTTAAAGATATGAGCATAGGTCATGTAATGACAATGTTTAACGAACAAAAATCAGAAGAAAAAACAACAAGTTCAGAAGAAAAAATCGAACCAACCCCAAAAAATGAACCAATAATAGAAAATAAAGATGAAAAAGCATCTGATAATTTGATTAACCAAGAAATAGAATCAGACATGTTAAATCAATATATCAATGAACACAAAAACGAGCTGACTGAAGAGGAAAAAAGCGCAACAGAAGAAGAATCACTGGATGAACAACCAAATAAAGAAGAGCTTATTTCAGAGAGTCCTTTAGATACAGAAGATGCAGAACAAAATGAAATCCCATCAAATGAATATGATGACGACAAAACTTCTGAAAACGAAGAACTTGAAACACCTGCAAAAGAATCAATGAATAAAGAAATTACTAAATTCAATAAGCCAGAAGAAAAAATCGAGACCGCTCAACCAATTGGACCCAAATCTTTACCAGAAGAAAAAGTTGAGATTCCATCAAAAAGTAAAAAACCAGAAGAGATTGAAATGGATGCAGCGCCTATTTTCTTTAAAGACACAGAAGAAGTAAAACCTTCGAAAGATCATTTCAATAAACCAGAAAGCTCCAAAGTAGATCTATTTAAATCAGAAACGAAAACGCAGTATTCACCTCAGCCAAAAAATTATAAAAAAATGTCAATTATATTAGCTGCTGTAGTTGTACTTGCAGGAGGCACATGGTTTGTCTACAATCAAATGCAAAAAAAATCCACAGTAGAAACACAAGTTTCACAAAAACAGGAAAAATTGATAAGCCAAACAGAAAAAGAATTAGAAAGTTATTTTACAGATAAAAGCCAAGTATTCATTAAGCCAGAAATGACAAATGTTAGCACGAAAACAATCAAAGAAAATTTAGATACACTGAAAAATGAGTCTGATTATAAAAAACTAGAAGCTGTATATAATAAAATTAATGAAAAGCAAGCAGCGATTACAAAAGTAAATGAATTGTTTGCTCAACCAATTATTGCAGGAAATAAATTAAATGATGCAGTAATTAAAGCGGATAAAAAGATCGAGCTAGGAAAACGTGAAGAAAAAGATGGCTTAGATAAATTACTTAACCAAGCGACGACTCAAGCAACAGATCAATACGACCAATTGCAAAAAGCAAAAACTGCTGTTGATGTTTTTTATAAAAATAATGAATTTACTGAGGCTTTGACGAATGAAACATATACAACTGCTAAGACAGAAGTAGACAAAGTCAAAAGCGAAACCTTGCGTAAACCATTAAGTGATATTTTAGTGAATGCAGACAAACTACTAAAAGAGGCACAAGCGCAGCAGCAAGCATACACAGAACAACAAACCGCACAGAATAATCAAAATACAGGTTCTTCTGATTACCAAGGGAGTACCACCCAGACACCTGTGAATGGGCAACAACCTGATCCAAATGGCTTCTCAGGACCAAATGCGAATGGGGTTTATACTGACCCAGTTTATACTGTAAATGAAAACGATGTAGCAGATACAAACAATCCTGCTTGGATTTGGGCTCCTGGTATCAAAGAAAAAGTAATTAACATAAGTATCCAGCGTGGGTATATCAGAGAAGGAGCATACACGTTATATCCAGCTAGAATTATTAACGGTGAAGGTTATTACAACCTTTACGGGGCAGATAATCAATATCTTGTCACCATTAATGCAAAAACAGGCTGGTTCAAAGGAAATGCTTCAAGAAACGCGGGACGATAATATTCATTTTTAAAAATTAAAAAATGAGGTTGGAACAAAAAACGTTAATTCCAAAAAAACAATCCAATGAGTCACTAGCTGTATTGTATAGGAGTTACTATTGATTCTGCCATTGATTCGGATTTCATGTGATTGGGATATGACTCAACGAGTTATGTCCCAATCACGTTTTCCATCTATACTAATCAAGGTTGAACACTATCCCGGCCTTTGAATCAAAGGAGAATGATATGGAGAATAAAAATTATGTGACGTTTAAAGAAGGCATAAACGCATGTATTCCAACAATTTTAGGTTATTTAGGTATTGGTATCGCAGCAGGAGTCGTCGGGAAAAATGTAGGGCTGTCTATAGTAGAAATTGCGTTGATGTCAATACTGGTTTATGCTGGAGGGGCACAATTTATTATTTGTGGCATGTTGGCCATTTATTCACCAATTTCTGCTATTATATTTACTACCTTTTTAGTTAATTTACGGCATTTTTTGATGAGCATGTCAGTCGCTCCTTATTTTAAAGAAGAACCGTTAGTGACAAATATCGGAATTGGAACACTTTTAACAGATGAATCGTATGGCGTATTGATGACTGCTGTAGCAAATAATCATCGAGTGAGTTCGGCATGGATGCATGGGTTAAATATCACTGCTTATCTAGCATGGATAGCCTCAACGATTCTTGGAGGGTTATTAGGAACTTGGATTCCAGATCCATACGTATTTGGACTAGATTTTGCTTTGGTAGCTATGTTTGCTGGGTTGTTTATATTACAAGTAGATGGTCCGATGAAAAAACGAACAAAAGAAACATTGATTGTACTGGGAACTGTTTGTTTTTCTTTATACTTATTTATGGGCTTTTTTTCGGCAGAGCTGTCTGTTTTATTTTCAACGCTTTTAGGATGTACGGTTGGGATGGTGAATCATCATGAGTAGCAATTACGTTTTATTAACGATTTTAGGTTGTTCTATTGCTACATGGATTCCAAGAATATTTCCGTTTGTGATTTCAAGACGGGTTGATTTTCCAGAATGGTTTTTGCGCTTTTTATCCTATATCCCAATTTGTATCTTGACGGCATTATTATTTCAGAGTATTTTAGAAATTCAGACAATCGGTTTTCCTAAACTCAAAACAATTGAAGCCTTAAGCTGCGTGCCTACTTTATTTGTGGCTATACGTACAAAAGATTTAATGAAAACTGTTTTGGCAGGAGTCCTTACAGTTGCACTATTACGCATTTTTTTAGGCTAAATGCCAGAAGGAGAAAATTATGAACGAACTATTAGCACAAGTATTTACTGCACTAGTTATCGATGAAAATGAAAAATATTACTTTTTACAAAAAAACGGGATTACCTTACGATTGGCTAAAGAAGAAGGTTCCCATGAAATTGGTGAAGCCGTAGAAGGCTTTGGTTATATGAACCAAAAACAAGAACCTGAGATGACAACTAATATCCCAACTGCTCGAATAGGGCAATTTGCTTTTGGAACGGTTACAGGTACTAGACGCGATTTAGGTGCCTTTGTGGATATTGGGTTAAAAGATAAAGATGTAGTTGTTTCCTTAGACGAGCTTCCTGTGATGCGTGAGTTATGGCCAAAAAAAGGGGATCAATTGATGGTTTCTTTAAAAGTGGACAATAAAGAACGTATTTGGGGCGAGTTAGCTGATGAAAAAATCTTTAAGGCTATGGCAAAACAAGGAAACGAAGAGCTAAAAAACCAGAACATCAAAGGGATTGTGTATCGCTTAAAATTAGCAGGAACCTTTATATTAACAGAGGATTTTTATATAGGCTTTATCCATCCTTCAGAGCGCTATCAAGAGCCTCGTTTAGGGGAAAAAGTAGAAGGAAGAGTCATTGGGGTTCGACCAGACGGCGTATTAAATCTATCGCTAAAACCGCGTGGATACGAAGTGATAAGTGATGATGCAGCGATGATACTGACTTTCCTAGAACGTGCAGCGGACCATAAAATTCCTTTTACAGATAAATCAAATCCAGAAGACATCAAACAAACTTTTGGTATCAGTAAAGCCCAGTTCAAACGGGCAATGGGCAATTTATTGAAGCAAGGGAAGATTAGCCAAGAAGCAGGTTATACGATTTTAAAAGAAAAACAAGATTAAAAAGGCTGAGAATAAATTGTTTTTCTTTTCTAATTGAGAATCACTTGCAAATATATTCGAGTTATTTTATACTTATTATAATTAAAAAGTAGGGATTTAAGTTACAGATTAAAATAATTATAAATAAGGGGCTACAATATGGATTCAACTGCTGCTTTAAAGAAGACGAAACAACAATTGCATGAATCTGGTTTCAAGCTGACGCCTCAAAGAGAAGCAACAGTTTTGGTATTACTAGAAAATGAGAAGGACCATCTTTCGGCAGAAGAAATTTATTTTTTAGTGAAACAAAAGAGCCCGGAGATCGGTTTAGCAACGGTTTATCGCACATTAGAAATTTTAACGGACTTGAAAGTCGTAGACAAGGTAAGTTTTAATGACGGATTGGCTCGTTATGACTTACGAAAAGAAGGAGCAAAGCATTTCCATCATCATCTTTTATGTTTGGAATGTGGGAATATCGAAGAAGTGGAAGAAGATTTGTTAGGCGAAGTGGAACAAGTGATCGAACAAAGATATCATTTTATGGTAAAAGACCATCGATTGACCTTTCATGGTATCTGCGAAGAGTGCCAACAAAAAAAGAAAAATCAGCCAACTGACTAATTGATTCATTGATCAATGAATCAATACAACTCAAAACAAAGCTAAAACTAAGTTCTGTTTTGAATGTTATCCATGGAAAAATGGTGGAAGTAAAAGTCATTGTGTTTTATTTTACTGATGGTAAAGGTCTCTGTTTTGAAATCTTTGTTTTTCGTTCTAATGAAAGTGATTGACTTCTCATCAAGAATCTCTTACAATGACTTCAATAAACAATAAAAGTTTTGATAAGAACTAGTAGAATAATTCAGGTGAACAGAAAGTTGCCGGTTGTTGAGAGGCGCATAAACCTATGTTATTTGAATTCCTCTTTGAACTTCACACCGAATAAAGTAGGCTGTGCCGGTTAGTGTACCCGTTATAGTACAAAGGTATAATTTTGTACCTGATAAGTCAATGAGTGTAAGCTGATTGTAAACAAAGGTGGTAACACGGATCGTTCGGTCTCGTCCTTTTCAGAAATGAGAAGGACGAGGCTTTTTTTATTTATTGTTTGAATAAAAGAAAATGAAGGGAAGTTATCGTATGAGTTTTAAAGCATTAAGTCAACCAATCAATGTTGAGCAAGTGAAGTCACTATCTAAATTAACCCCGGCACAAGAACAGCGAAAATCAGTTCGTGATCAAGAATTAAAGAGGATCATTGAAGGAAAGAGCGAAAAAATTCTTTTAGTGATTGGGCCATGTTCCGCACATAACGAAGAAGCTGTAATGGAGTATGTGACGCGCTTAGCTAAGCTGCAAGAAAAAGTTCAGGATAAAATTTTTATGGTACCACGTGTTTATACAAATAAACCCAGAACCAATGGAGATGGCTATAAAGGGCTATTGCACCAACAAAACCCAGAAGGAGAAAGTGACCTAATTCAAGGGATTGCTGCAGTTCGTAGCTTGCATAATCGTGTGATAAGTGAAACCGGCTTAACGACAGCAGATGAAATGCTTTATCCTGAAAATTTAGAGTTTGTTCAAGATTTAGTGAGTTATATTGCTGTAGGTGCACGTTCTGTAGAAGATCAACAACACCGTTTTGTTGCTAGTGGAATCGACCAGCCAACAGGAATGAAAAATCCTACTAGTGGAAATTTAAACGTATTATTTCATTCTTTATATGCAGCGCAACAAAAACAAGAATTTATTTTCAATGGGCTGGAAGTAGAATCAAGTTCTAACCCCTTAGCACATGTGGTATTACGTGGCGGGTTAAATGAATATGGTGAAAACATTCCCAATTATCATTATGAAAGTTTGTTGAAAGTCGTCAATTTTTATAAAGCTGGTAACTACAAAAATCCATTTATTATGATTGATACAAATCATGATAACTCAGGAAAACAATATAAGGAGCAGATTCGAATTGTCAAAGAAACGTTGATTAATCGTTCTTGGAATGAGGATATGAACAGATGGGTTCGCGGATTCATGATTGAAAGCTTCATTGAAAGTGGTCGACAAGAAGCAGATGGTAAAGTTTTTGGTCAGTCTATTACTGATCCATGTCTAGGCTGGAAAGAGACTGAGGAATTAGTAAATTATATTGCTGAAAATTCTTAACTATTGTTTTGTTATAGCAAAAAGTGGTTAGATAGAAGCTTTTATTTAAAGTTAGAGTATGAAGCAAAAGTAAAAATCGCTTTTGCTTCATACTCTTTTAAAAGATCTATTAGCCACTTTTTATAAATTAGCAAATTTTTCTAATAAACGAATCATTTGGCAAGTAAACCCATATTCATTGTCATACCAAGCAACGGTTTTCACTAATTGAAACTCTCCAGAAGTGGTTACTTCTGTTTGGGTAGGATCAAAAATGGAACCTTCCGTTGTTCCAATGACATCGCTAGATACGATTTCACGGTCGTCATAACCAAATGATGGATTATTAATCGTATGTTTCTTGATGGCTTCATTTACTTGATCAGCAGTCACTTTGGTTTTTAAAATAGTCACTAATTCTGTCAATGAGCCGTCAACAACGGGAACACGTTGTGCGTGGCCTTGCAATTTTCCGTTTAATTCTGGAATAACTAAGCCAATTGCCTTGGCAGCACCAGTTGAATGAGGAATCGTGTTGTCAGCAGCAGATCGAGCTGCACGTAAATTACCGCCTTTTACAGGGCCATCTAATAACATTTGAGTAGAAGTATATGCGTGGACAGTAGTCATTGTGCCAACTTCAATCCCAAATTCATTGTTTAAAAAGTAAGCCATTGGGGCTAAGCAATTTGTTGTGCATGAACCTGCTGAAATAATTTTATCATCCGGGGTCAAGGTATCATCATTCACATTATAAACAATAGTTTTCATATCACCAGCTGGCGCTGAGATAACGACCCGTTTTGCACCTGCATTTATATGAGCTTGTGCTTTTTCTTTTGACGTATAAAAACCAGTACATTCTAAAACAATATCGACACCATTTTCTGCTACCCAGTTAAGTTTACTGGCGTCAGCTTCCGCATAAACCTTAGTTTCCTCACCGTCAACGACAATTGAATTTTCGGTTGCAGTCACTTTTCCAGGATATGTTCCATGCGTTGAGTCAAATTGTAATAATTGGGCTAACATCGTTGGGCTTGTCAAATCATTGATTGCTACAACTTCAATATCATCGGAAACTTCTTTGATACGGCGGAATGCAAGGCGACCAATTCGTCCAAATCCATTAATTCCTACTTTTACTGTCATACTCAATTTCCTCCTTTGATAATTTAGAACAAATGCACAAACTTGTTTGATTTGTTACAAACTTACGATCAACAGACAAGTTCATCGCGCTCAATACATTTAAAATAGCCAGCTTTTATAATCATATATTTAAAAATACGATTATATCAGCTATACTGGTAGCATGAACGCTTTTTAGACTTTTGTCAAAAATCTTGTTTTTTACAATGAAAAAGGGAGTTGGAAAAAATGAATAGAAACCAAGTTGTTGATTTTCTTCAAATAAATTATGAAGCCATAAAAGACGGCAGAGGGAAATGGTTTGATAAAAGAGTTGCGTATACTATTGCCCGATCATTTGTTGCTAAGGAGCACCAATTCTCAGATAATGATTATCAGCGTTTAGAGGCAGTGCTAAAAGAAGAATTAAATGTTTTTAATGTATTGGGACAGCCAGTTAGAGGTTTTTTATTAGGAATGTTGTTAGCTAATGGTCAGTCAAACGAGGGAAATATCCAGATGCTACTCAACGATTATCAACGGTTACGTGATGGTGGCTTTCAGTTATCTTCCTATTCTTATTTTTCAGCCTATTTGCTTCAATTCACAGAAGCGGCTGAAAAAGAATTTATTATTCGTAAAGGCCATAGTATTTTTGAAGAATTAAAGGGGCACCATTATTTCCTTACTGGGGCTGAAGATGGAACGATGGCCATTGCACTAGCTCAACAGAAGAATTTAGAATCATTAACGAGCGAGCAGGTCGGGGATTTAGTGGAAGAATATTATCAGTCTTTAAACAAGCAAGGATTTTATAAGTCAAATCAACTTCAATTTGCAGCGGCGACAGCAGCGATGCTAACAGGTTCTTTTTCTCATGAATTGATTGCATGTCTAGAACACTTGCTGGTAGAATTAAAACAAATGGGGCTGCGAGCTAAAACAGAATGTTATACTAGTTTGGTAACAATTGCATTCATAGCTACCCGGAAAAAAATTGATTTGACAGCATTAGAAGAATATCTAGAACTTCTTAAGAAAAAAACGAATTTGCGTTTTTATAAAGATTTTCGCTATTCATTAGCTTTAGGATTGTTGACGCAAGAAGAAATGAACCATTTATTGAATGATAACAGCTTAAATATATCCGCATTAACAATTACTATGATGATGGCGCAAGAAGCCGCAGCGGCGACAGCTGCGATTGCCATAGCTGCAAGTGCTGCTAATTCTAGTTCATAAAAACGAATTTGGCTAGACAAATTCAGGTTTAACCTTTACAATAAGAAAGGCTTTTAAACAGAATATGTTATCGAAAAGTGTAGCGAAACGAATAACTAAATTTGTAAAAAAGGGAAACTAAAAGAAGTGCTGAAATAAAGTATTTTACTGGTAGTATAGAAATACTTTCCGTATTTTCTTTGAGATAGGAGGACAAAATATGTCCATGTTTTTAGATCAGGTAACAATCGATGTCAAAGCCGGTAAAGGCGGAGATGGAATGGTTGCCTTTCGTAGAGAGAAATATGTACCTGACGGCGGTCCTGCCGGAGGTGATGGAGGTCGCGGAGGCGATGTGATTCTTATTGTAGAAGAAGGATTACGTACGCTGATGGATTTTCGTTTTAATCGTCATTTTAAGGCTCAACCAGGCGAAAATGGAATGAGTAAAGGAATGCACGGACGGGGCTCAGAAGATACATTTGTTAAAGTTCCACCAGGCACAACTGTACGTGATGCAGACACAGGTGTGCTAATTGGCGATTTGATTGAACACGGTCAAACATTAACAGTTGCTAAAGGTGGCCGAGGGGGACGAGGCAATATCCGTTTTGCATCAGCTAAAAACCCTGCGCCGGAAATTGCTGAAAATGGTGAACCAGGTCAAGAAAGAAAAATCGAATTAGAACTTAAAGTATTAGCAGATGTTGGATTAGTAGGCTTCCCTTCTGTTGGGAAATCAACTTTATTATCTGTTATTTCATCGGCTAGACCTAAAATTGGAGCGTATCATTTTACAACATTAGTGCCAAATCTTGGAATGGTCTCAACGAGTGATGGACGTAGCTTTGCGGCTGCTGACTTACCAGGTTTGATTGAAGGCGCCTCTCAAGGTGTTGGATTAGGGACACAGTTTTTACGCCATATTGAACGTACAAGAGTTATTTTGCATGTAATCGATATGAGTGGGATGGAAGGTCGCGATCCCTATGAAGATTATTTAGCGATCAACAAAGAATTAGAAACACATAACTTACGATTGATGGAGCGTCCACAAATAATTGTAGCAAACAAAATGGATATGCCGGAATCTGAAGAGAATTTAAAAAAATTCAAAGAGCAAATTGAAAAAGAACAAACAGATGAATATGCGGATGCGTTACCGATTTTCCCAGTATCAGGTGTGTCACGTAAAGGAATTGAGCCCTTACTGAATGCAACTGCTGATTTATTGGATGTAACACCGGAGTTTCCACTGTATGAAGAAGAAATTGTGGAAGATACGGTTCATTATGGATTCCAACCAGACGGACCGGAATTTTCGATTGACCGTGACCCAGATGCAACATGGGTATTATCTGGCGAAACATTAGAGCGATTGTTCCAAATGACAAATTTTGAACATGATGAAAGTGTTATGCGATTTGCACGTCAATTAAGAGGAATGGGCGTTGATGAAGCATTGCGCGCTCGTGGAGCAAAAGATGGCGATATTGTTCGAATTTCTGAATACGAATTTGAATTTGTAGAGTAATAAAAAAATCAATGAGAGAAGAGCTGATAAGTAATTGGCTCTTTTTTTATTTACGTTAGTGATTTGTTTCACAAAAAGGGGTATGAAGAAAGTTATGGAGGTAATTAGAGGAAATTGCTAATGTTCAGTTATCACTATTCCAAGTTGAGTTGGTTTTCAATTGGGGTCTCTAGAACAATTGAACTTTTAACCTGTGCAAAATGCATCCATTGTGCCAAGAGGTTTTTCATTTCAGTTGTGTTATTTACAGTTGCTTTGACTAAATAATTCACGTCTCCACTCACAATGTGAACTTCATTTACATTAGGGCTATTTTTTAATAAATTTAATGTTTTTTCAACAGGAAGTGTTACTTGGCTCAATTCAGTGAAAAAAGTGATAGCATGATTAAGGTGTTCCAGTGATACTTGAATGGTAAAATTTGTAATGATACCAGTCTCTATCAGTTTATTAATTCTTTCTTTTACGCTCGGGCGACTTAAATTAACTTTTTTAGATAATTCAACAATCGATATCCGTGAATCTTCATGTAAAATTTTTAAAAGTTTACGATCTGTTTTATCCAATGGTCTACCTCCTTTATTTTTCATTCAAAATGGATTGTCATACCAATTATAGTAGAATTTATTTTCATTTACCATATATATTTAGATTTATCTGCTTTTTTTATTTGCTGTTAACATAGAATATGGGATTATCCACTTTTTTTTCATATTGTAAAAATAATTGGCATACATTTACTAATTCGAAAAGATAACGCTTGCATTTGGTTCATATTTTTATATACAAGAAATAGTAAAATTAGTTATGATTAAATTATCTTAAGACGATATAATCCATTTACTAGTAAAGGTGTTGTTTCCTACTGCAAAAGACAAACCAAAAAGGAGCGTTCTTTATGGCAAGAAACAGATGGGTAAAGTTTTTGTTACTGTATTTTGGCGGAGTCATTGTTTCATTAAGTCAATTGAAATTGGTGCCAATCCAAAATGAATTGGCCCAAGAGTTAGGTATGAGTCTTTCTTTGGTTTCATGGTTGATGTCTATTTTTACTGTTTCCGGTATTTTTTTAGCAATTCCTGGCGGGGCTTTAGTTACAAAATTTGGGCCAAAAAAATTGTTGGTTGCGTTAATGGCGTGTTTAGCAATTGGCAACGTTTTGGGGGCTTTTTCAAACAGCTTTTGGTTGTTGTTGATCTCAAGGGCAGTTGAAGGGATTTCTTTTTCGATGATTATCATGGTAGGAATTGTACTGATTAATTTTTGGTTTAAAGATGTTGGAAGTGGGATTGCTACAGGACTATGGGGGACTTTTTCCGCTTTGGGTTCAATGTTAGCAATGAATCTATTTAAGCCATTATCACAACAATATGGTCTTCGTTCTTTATGGGTAATTATTGCAGGATTTTCTGTTTTATTTTTAGCCTTGTATCTATTATTTCTAGATGAACCGACTAGCCAAATGAGCGAACAGCCCAAAGAAGGGAAAGGCTCTATAAAAAATGCTATGGCAAATAAGTCAATTTGGTTGTTGGCTTTCGCTCAAGGATGTATGGCGTTCGTGTTATTTACTTTTATTAATTTGTACCCGCTGATTTATGAACAGCTTTATGGATTATCTGAAACATTGGCTAATCGTTACACAGGTTATTTTGGCTTATTCGGCATTCCATTTGGAGCTTTAGCAGGATATTTAATTGATAAGACGAAAAAAGGGCAAGTCATTATTTTGTTTTCGTTTTTATTGATGCTAGTAGCGACCTTTTGGATGGGGTACTTATCAAGCAGTTTCACCTTTATTGCACAACTTTTTGCCCTTTCAGCTGGTGCTAGTTTATCTTCTTCTTGTGTAATGATTTTAGCGCCGAATAGTGTTAAACAAGAGCGCTTGATCGGAGCAAGTATTTCATTTATCAATTTATTTTACTATATTGGCATATTCATAGGAACACCTTTAGTGACTAAGGTAAGTGAATATAATCATTCTTGGTTGACAGCCATTTATTTACTTAGTGGCGTTGGATTGGCAGCTGTTTTTGCCATTTTCGGCTTTGTTAAAGTGAATAAAAAAATAGCATAAGTACAAACGTTTAAATAAAATTAGGAAGGTGACAACGAATGACAAGAGTATTTCAGACAGATCGAACATTTGCAAAAGAAATGGACAATAAGGATCCGCTTAAAAATGTAAGGGATCGATTTTACGTGCAACCAGGAGAAATCTATATGGATGGTAACTCATTAGGACTAGCTTCTAAAGACGCTGAAAAAGCGTTACTTCATATGATGGATGTTTGGAAAAAAGAAGGTATAAAACTATGGGACGGGCTATTTCATTATGCTGGTAAATTAGGTGAATTATCTGCACCACTAATCAATGCTTATCCAGATGAAATAGTGATTACAGGAAGTACGACAACGAATATTCACCAATGCGTGAGCACACTTTATAAACCCACACAAGATCGATACAAAATTTTAGTGGACGATTTAAATTTTCCCACAGATCGTTATGCAATTGACAGTCAAGTTCAATTACGTGGCTACGATCCGGTTGACGCAGTGAAAGTAGTGGAAAGTAGCGATGGACGTCTGATTGATGAAGAGGCAGTGATTGAGGCGATGACAGATGACGTAGCATTGATTTTATTGCCAACAGTGTTATACCGGAGTTCTCAAGTATTAGATATGAAACGTATAACTGAAGCAGCACATCAGCGTGAAATCTTGATTGGTTGGGACTTATGTCATGCTATTGGGGCAGTTCCAATGGATTTTAAAGACATTCAACCTGATTTTGCAGTGTGGTGCACGTATAAATATTTATCAGCAGGACCAGGATCCATCGCTGGTTTATACATGAATCGAAGACATTTTGCTGAAACGCCAGGCTTAGCAGGATGGTGGGGTAATAAAGATGACACACAATTTGAATTGAAACACCAATTTGAACATCAACAAGATGCTAGTGGTTGGCAAATTGGTTCACCAAGCTTCTTGGCAATGGCGCCTTTGGAAGGGACATTGACTATTTTTAATGAGGTTGGTATGGAACCAATTCGTGAGAAATCATTACAGATTACAGCTTATTTAATGTATTTAATTGATGAGAAGTTGGCCAAATATGGGTATAGTGTTGGCAATCCTCGAGAAGATAGCAAGCGTGGTGGTCATGTCTGCTTAGAACATGACGAATCTTACAGAATTTGCAAAGCGTTAAAAGAAGCAAATATTATCCCTGATTTTAGAGAACCCAACGTAATTCGTTTGGCGCCAATTGCGTTATATAATACGTATGAAGAAGTGTATACATTAGTTGAGACACTAGAAGATATTGTCGTGAACAAAAAATATGAAGCCTTTAGTAATGAACGGACATTAGTAGTATAAAATAAAACAGTGAGGTGAAAATGATGCGTATAGGTATTCCAAAAGAAATCAAAAATAATGAAAATAGAATTGCAATCACTCCAGCTGGTGTGGTTAACTTGATTAAAAATGGTCATCAAGTTGTCATTGAATCAAATGCGGGTCTAGGTTCTGGTTTTACAAACAAGGAATTTGAAGATGTTGGTGCTGAGATCGAAACAAGTGCTGCGAAAGTCTGGAAGTCTGATATGGTTATAAAAGTCAAAGAGCCGTTAAAAGAAGAGTTCCACTATTTTCATGATGGGTTGATTTTATTCACATACTTGCATTTAGCACCTGAACCTGAATTAACCAATTCATTGTTAGAAAATAATGTGACAGCTGTCGCCTATGAAACAATGAGTTTAAATCATACGCTACCATTGTTAACACCGATGAGTGAAGTAGCTGGTAGAATGTCTGTGCAAGTAGGTGCTCAATTTTTAGAAAAACCTAAGGGTGGCGAAGGAATTTTACTCTTCGGTGTTCCAGGGGTAGAACGGGGCAAAGTTGTTATTATAGGTGGCGGTGTAGCTGGAACAAATGCTGCGAAAATTGCTATTGGATTGGGAGCGAAAGTGACGATTTTAGATGTCAATCCTCAACGATTAGCTGAATTAGATGATCTTTTTGGAAATAACGTACAGACGTTGATTTCTAATGAATATCATATTGAAAGCAAAGTGAAAGAAGCTGATGTTGTGATTGGTGCCGTACTGATTCCAGGGGCAAAAGCACCTAAATTAGTGACAGAAGCTATGGTCAAACAGATGAAACCAGGCGCAGTGATCGTTGATATAGCGATTGATCAAGGGGGGATTTTTGAAACGACGGATCAGATTACAACGCATGATAATCCCACATATATCAAACACGGTGTAGTTCATTACGCTGTAGCCAATATGCCAGGAGCAGTTCCAAGAACCTCGACATTTGCGTTGACAAATGCAACGATACCTTATGCTGTAACCATTGCTAATAAAGGGATTGTTAAAGCTGCTAAAGAGAGTGAAACAGTAGCAACAGGAATCAACACCTATCAAAAACATTTAACCATGGAAGCTGTGGCAAAAGACCAAAACAAAGAGTACACTCCAGTTTTAGAATTGATGAAATAAATAACAACACTTGATTTTTAAGTCTTAAAACACTTAAAAGATCAAGTGTTTTTTTATTTTAAGCTTCATTTATGTTTCTCTTTGTATACTGAACTCAGTCAAAGGAGGCAATCGAATGGTTAAATTAAAAAATAGTTTCCAAAGAAGAGAGAAAAAATATGCATTGACAATGGAAAGTTATCAAAAGTTAAGAAAAAAACTAGTCCCCCATATGCAAGAGGACGAATATGGCTTACATACGATTATTTCTGTTTATTTTGATACAAAAAATGACGAAATGATCCGTCATTCCATCTCAAAACCTGCATATAAAGAAAAGTTTCGCATCAGAAGTTATGGTTTGCCAAATGAGGATTCAGAGGTTTTTTTAGAGATCAAAAAAAAGGTGAACGGTGTTGTTTACAAACGAAGAGTAGCTCTAAACTATCAATTAGCTCAAACATACATTCAACATCCTCATTCAGTTATTCTTGAGGCAACTAAAGACCAACAAATTAAACAGGAAATTGATTGGTTATTGGCAAGAAAAAAATTAGAACCCAAAGTGATGATTGCCTATGATCGACGAGCCCTTTTTGATTCGCAAAACAGTGATTTTCGTGTGACATTTGATTTTAATATTCGTTATCGAAAAGCTCAATTTCCCTACAGGTTGGATGATAAAGGAGAGCGAGTTGCTCCGGAAATTGATGTTTTGATGGAGGTAAAAGCATTGGGGGCGTACCCACTATGGTTTTCAGAAATTTTAACGGAATTAAAAATTTTCCCAACATCCTTTTCTAAATATGCGCAAACCTATCAGCGTTATTTATATCCAATGTTAAGGGCCAGGTCATCGTAAATATGCTACTGTCGTCTAGTTTCTCGGAAAAAGAGAACGTCTGATTGGGGCAAAGATGGGCCACATTTTGGACTGACCAGTTTTGATTCGAGGCTAGACGATTCTGTCAAGCTTTAAAAAACAAGGAGGATTTTAGTTATGTTGTCAAGTTTATTAGTAGAAAGTTCAGTGTCATTATCATTTAAACAGCTTTTGATTTGTATTGCTTCATCGATTGTTTTAGGTCTATTGGTTTCTTGTGTTCATATGTATCGCAATGTATACAGCAAAAACTTTGTTATTACTCTAGCTGTGCTACCGCTGTTGGTTCAGTTAGTCATTATGTTAGTCAATGGAAATTTAGGAACAGGTGTTGCGGTTCTTGGTGCGTTTAGCTTGATTCGGTTTCGCTCTGTAGCGGGCGGTGCTAGAGAAATTACTAGTATTTTTTGGTCGATGGGGATTGGACTTGCAACTGGGATGGGGTATGTTGGCTATGTGGTTATCTACTCTTTAGGCATTACACTCTTTTTATTATTGTTAAATACGATTCATTTTGGAGAAAAACAAAAAGCAACCGAAAGAGAAATCAAAATCACGATTCCAGAAGATTTAGATTACCCGGATTTATTTGATGATCTTTTTCAACACTATACATATTCAGCCAACTTAGATTCAGTTAAGACGACGAATATGGGAAGTCTTTATGAATTACGGTATCGCGTATTGTTAAAAAATAGGAAAGACGAAAAAGATTTAATGGATGCTCTGCGGGTCAGAAATGGAAATTTAACAATTGTTTCTGGAAAAGTTTCTACAAATAGAGAAGAATTGTAGGTGAGATAAATGAAAATGAAGAAATTTAACTTTGTTACATTGACACTCTTACTACTCCTGATTACAGGCTGTTCAAAAGGAAAAATGCAGACTACAGCTACTTCAAAACATACAAATAATGCGGTTGCTGGCAATGAAGCGAAAACGCCTGAAGCAACTACGTATGGTGATTATACCGATGAAGATTTTGATGAAACGTATGATGAAGCAACAGCTACAAAAATCGAGTTGAACGATTCAGGTAGCAAAATAGAAGGTACTGGCGCATCGGAAAAAGATAAGAGGATTTCAATTACATCGGCTGGAACGTATATTTTAAGTGGTTCGTATAATGGACAAATCAATATTAATGCAGGAAATGAGAAGGTGCATTTAGTATTGGATAATGCGTCAATAAGCAACAATTCATCATCTGCTGTGTATGTGGAACAAGCCAAAAGAGTGATTACAACATTAGCAGCTGAATCTAAAAATAATCTTTCAGATGGAACAGAGTATGTTTTTGCCTCAACTGATGAAACTGAACCTGATGCAGCATTTTTCAGCAAAGAGGATTTGATTATTAACGGAAAAGGCACGCTAGAGGTTAAAGGAAATTATAACAATGGTATTCGTAGTAAAGATAATCTAGTGATAACGAATGGAACTATCGATGTGACAGCTAAAAATAATGCACTAAAGGGAAAAGATTCGATTTCGATTGCGGCAGGAACCTTTCAACTGAAAACAACGGAAGGCGATGGCATTCAAGCTAATAACAAAACAGAAGCAGACAAAGGATGGATTGCGATCGATGGCGGAGATTTTACCATTCAATCTGGAAATGATGGCATTCAAGCTGAAACAAACTTATCAATTGCCGCAGCAAACATGAAGATTAAAACAGGAAATGGCAGTGACGACAATACAATTGATGCTACTGTAAGTTATAAAGGATTGAAAGCTTCTGGGACTATTGTGATAGATGATGGAAGCTATGAATTGGATACAGCAGATGATAGTATTCATTCCAACGAGGCGGTTACAATCAATAATGGAACATTTTCATTAGCTAGTGGTGATGATGGTGTTCATGCGAATACCGATTTGGTGATTAACAACGGAACAATATCTGTAACAAAATCATATGAAGGATTAGAAGGAGCAACTGTTACGATTAACGAGGGGAATATTTCTGTTATAGCATCAGATGACGGTATCAATGCTGCTGGAGGTTCAGACCAAAGCGAAGAATCAGGTAATTTTGGTCCAGATTCTTTCGGAGCGCCTGGTGGAGGTGGGGACAGTTCTAAATTTATAGAAATAAATGGTGGAACGATCTATGTTAACGCAGATGGAGATGGTATTGATAGTAATGGTGATGTGCGAATAAAAGCTGGAACATTGGTTGTCAATGGGCCAACAGATAACGGCAACGCTGCCTTAGATTATGATGGTACCTTTACGCTTGATGGCGGTACCGTTGTCTCTAGCGGTAGTTCCGGCATGGCAATGAGCGCTAGTGAGGGTTCTTCCCAGGCGACTTTAAGTCTTTATTTTAACGAGACCCAAAAAGCTGGAACCTTGATTAATGTAAAAAATACTGCAGGTGATACCATCGTTTCAGTAGCACCTAAAAAAGACTTCTCCCATATCACCCTTAGTTCAGCTAATTTAAAAGTCGGTGAAACAGTCACCTTCTCAACTGGTGGTCAAGACTCCGGGACAGAGAAATATGGCTTATACACTAATGGCAGCTATTCTAACGGGACAGAAATTGCCACCTTTTCAATTGAGAATACCATAACAGCCGTTGACCAAACAGGTTCTGTTGTTCGTCAAAGCCAGATGGGAGACAGACCAGGTGACCAACCGCCAAGATAGTTGATTTTTATTGCTTAAGTCATTCGTTTATTGATAGAATAAGGGTATTAAGTAGAACGAGGTGGAAATATGTCCAAAAGAGTAATTATTATGCATTTCGAAGTCGAGAGCCAAGCATACCAAGCATTTTCAGAAATCAAGAAATTATATGTTGAAAAAAAAGTCAAAGGGGAACAAATGGCTGTTGTTACCCATGTCAACGATGGTATCCACCAATTTAAAATTGATGATTTCATTGATTTTACTGGAAACAACCATACATCAACCAACAGCATGATTGGAATGTTGATCGGAATTTTGGGAGGACCTTTAGGTATTCTTTTAGGTTGGTTTGCCGGAAGTTTATTAGGTGCTTCTCAAGATGCCAAAGAAATCCAAGGAGCTCAAACTGTTTTTGAACATGTGACCAAACAAATTGGTGAAGGCGAAACAGGTTTGCTTTTGATTGCTGAAGAAGAGGATAATCGTCCATTAAACCAATTAGTTATGAACGAGTTAGGTGGAGAAATTATTCGCTTGGATTTTGAAGATGTCGAACAAGAAATCTCAAATGCTAAACAAGTCGAACAAGAAACAAAAGATACTGCGGAAAAATCTTGGCAAAATAAAAATCAATAATCCAGGAAAGCATCTGAGCATTGATTTTCGTTAAAATTATTTCAAACAATAGAAAAGCATATGTTTGAAACAGAAGTATCGCTCCGTAAAACACCTTGGAGCAACTTCTGTTTTCTTTATTTAGTTAAAAAATAAAGGTTATGCAACGAAAGAACGGTGATAAAAATGTTGAAAATCCTTTTAGTAGAAGATGATGAAGTGTTATCTGACAGTATCTTAGCTATTTTATCAGAGGTTGGAAAAGTTACTCAAGTTTATGATGGAGAAGAAGCAGTCTATGAAGGAGAACGGGGAATATATGATTTGATTGTTTTAGATTTAATGTTGCCAAGACTTTCTGGCGAAAAAGTATTAAGCAAGCTAAGAAAAGAAAAAATTTATACACCTGTTTTGATAGTAACAGCAAAAGATGGCTTGGAAGATAAAATCAATGGATTTAAAAATGGTGGAGATGATTACTTAACAAAACCTTTTCATCGGGAAGAACTGCTACTCCGTGTTCAAGCACTTGTCAGACGCTCTTTAGGAATGATAGAGAAAAATGAATTAATGATTAAAGAGTTATGTTTAGATCTAGACAGCAGACAAGTCTATTACCAAAAAAATGAAATCATCCTCCAAGGAAAAGAATTTGATTTGTTGCATTATCTTATGCAAAATAAAGGGCGTATTATCACCAAAGATCAAGTGTTTGACCGTATCTGGGGATTTCAATCAGATACTACGTTGACTGTAGTGGAAGTCTATATGAGCAATTTAAGAAAAAATTTAAAACCATACGAGCTTGACCGCTGGATCAAAACCTTAAGAAATGTTGGTTATTTATTTGAGACGCTAGAGGACTTAGAACATGAATAACAAGCTAAATAAAAAACAGAGAATCAATTATTTTCTGATGAATTTGATTTCTTTTGCCAGTATTTTTTTAATTTTAGGTCTAATTGTTTTTCAATTATTACAACATTCGATTTATCAATCTGTAGATCATGATTTAAAGCGCTTATCAAAAGATGAAAAATTTATACAGCATCAGATAGAAAAAAATGACGAAGTGAATAAACAAACACCGAAGTTTGGCAAATTTGATAGCCCACCGCCAAATAATTTTCAGCAGCAAGTGATTTTATGGTCTGCCGATGGAAAGATTATGAATGAAGAAGAGCTGGGGTCACGTTTGTACGATTTTCAACATTTGACTCTGTCGACTAAAGAAACGGATAAAATTATCAGTATCCAAACAAAAGACAGTAATGATCGTTCGTTGCAATTTAGGTCAATTACATTATCTATCAAAAACAACAATAAAATTGCGTATGTCCAATTATTAGTAAATACGGATCCAATCAAAGGAACGGTGGCTAAAGTAAAGCAAATTCTGATTGTTTGCATGATTATTTTTAGTCTTTTATCCATCGCTCTAAGTTATTTTCTTTCAAAATGGGTTATGAAACCGATTTTGATTTCATGGGAAAAACAGCAAGCCTTTGTTGAAAATGCCTCCCATGAATTAAGAACACCACTGACAATCATACAAGCAAAACTAGAACAACTGTTTACCAAACCAAATCATACTATTTTAGAAGAGTCCGAAACGATTGCTTTGTCCTTAGATGAGGTACAGCGTTTAAGTCAGTTGACAAGTGATTTATTATTGTTGGCTCGTTCAGATTCTAATGCATTAGTTTTAGAAAAAGAACCTGTAAAAACAACTGTCTTTTTAAATAGTTTATTACTCCCCTATCAAGAACTTGCGATAGCAGAAGGAAAAGAATTCATTATCGATTTAAGAGTAGAGAAACAATTGTTAGTTGATAAAAAACGTCTGCATCAATTAATGATTATTTTATTAGACAACGCTTTAAAATATACGACTGATGGAGAAAAAATAACTGTCTTTTCAACCGTGAAAAATAATGAATGGATAATAAAAGTGATTGATACCGGTATTGGTATTTCAGATGAGAAAAAAACAGCTGTTTTTGAACGTTTTTATCGCGGAGAAGAATCGAGAAATCGAAAAACTGGTGGTTATGGTATTGGCTTAGCGATTGCCAAATGGATTGTAAACGAGCATCAAGGGGAAATTAAATTGGTTGATACGCTACCTAAAGGAACAACGGTTATTCTACGTTTTCCTGTAAAATAAATATTATTTGCTAAAGCAACAACTTTCTTCTAAAATAAAGGAGAAGTTTAAAGAAAGTTAGGGTAGCCAATGGAATTACAATTTTTAGGTACAGGAGCTGGAGTTCCAGCAAAACATCGTAATGTCAGTAGCATTGCTTTAAAATTATTAGATGAAAGAAATGCCGTCTGGTTATTTGACTGCGGCGAAGGAACACAATTACAAATTTTAAAAAGTAACATCCGCCCGAGAAAAATCGAAAAAATTTTTATTACCCATTTGCATGGTGACCATATTTTTGGCTTGCCAGGGCTTTTGAGCAGTCGTTCATTCCAAGGAGGAGATGAAAAGCTGGAAATATATGGGCCACCAGGCATTGCTGAATTTGTGCGTACGGCCTTAAAAGTTTCTCAAACAAGACTTTCTTATGAGTTGAAATTTATTGAGATTGGCAAAGAAGAAATTATTTTTTCTGATAAACAAGCGACGGTTTCTTGTTTACCATTAGATCATGGAATTGCTAGTTTTGGTTATCGAATCGTTGAAGCGGATCACGAAGGTGAATTACAAGTTGACAAATTAGCTGCACTTAACATTCCTTCAGGACCAATTTATGGAAAAATCAAACGTGGTGAAACAGTTGAGCTTTCTGATGGTCGAGTAATTAACGGAAAAGAGTTTGTCGGTCAAAAAAAAGCTGGCAGAGTTGTAACAATCTTAGGAGATACTCGAAAGACCAAAAATAGTGTTTTACTAGCAAAAGAAGCAGATATTTTGGTGCATGAAAGTACCTTTAACAAAGAAGAAGAAAAAATGGCAAAAGCATACTATCATTCGACTAGCCATCATGCTGCACAAGTTGCAAAAGAAGCACATGTCAAAAAACTGATACTAACTCATATCAGTGCCCGTTATCTAACAGGAGATATTATCCAATTAGAAAATGAAGCAAAAGAAGTCTTCCCAAACACTAAAATTGTCAAAGATATGGATATTATAGAAGTGCCTTTTGAAAACGAGTGAGGAGGAATTAGGATGCATTTAAGTCAAGAGTTGACCGATAAAGTTGTAGTAGTTACAGGAGGTTCTGCAGGTTTGGGTGAGCAGATCTGCTATGAAGCCGCTAAAAAAGGGGCAATTGTTGTCATATGTGCCAGACGGATCAATTTGATCGGCAAAGTGAAAGAAACATGTGAAGCGTTAAGTGGAAAACCAGCCTTTTCTTTTCAGTTGGACATTGCTGATCCAGAAAACATTGAAATGGTTTTTGAAAAAATTCAAACAGAAGTTGGCCCGATTGATGTTTTAGTAAATAACGCAGGATTCGGTATTTTTGAAAACTTCATGGATACAGACCTTTCGATTGCTAGAAATATGTTTGAAGTCAACGTTTTAGGAATGATGGTTTTTACACAAAAAACAGCCATTCAAATGGCCGAAAGAGGAACGGGGCATATCATCAATATCGCGTCAATGGCTGGAAAGATGGCTACCGCTAAATCCACAATCTACTCTGCAACAAAATTTGCTGTGTTAGGTTTTTCAAATGCATTACGCTTGGAACTAAAACCACTAGGAATTTCTGTCACTACGGTAAATCCTGGGCCGATACGTACCGAATTTTTTGATAAAGCTGATCCATCTGGCGATTATTTAGCTTCTGTGGATAGGTTTGTTTTAGAACCAAATAAATTAGCAAGAGAAGTCGTAAACAGCATGGGGACGTTTAAACGCGAAATCAATCGTCCATCTATAATGGAGGGAGCGTATCGTTTATATACACTTTTCCCTCATCTGGGTGATTTTATTGCTGGAGGAATCTTAAATAAAAAATAAGGAGGGATTCACTATGAAAAATCAATGGCGTGTTATTATTGGGCTTGTTTTAGTGTTGATAATTGTTATTTTTGCTGTATTAAACAATCAAACAGTGCCAGTTAATTTCGGTTTTACCAAATTATCAGGCCCACTGATCCTTATTATCTTAGGCTCGGCAATCCTAGGGGCATTAATTGGCTTGTTAACTTCTACAACAACTTTGTGGAAGCAAAAGAAACAAGTGAAAGAACTGGAAAAAGAGCTTTTGATTTATAAAAAAGAGTCTAATGAACTAGCGCAAGAAGAGGTTGAGAAAGTCAAACGCAACTATGAAAATCAATTGGCTGAATTACAAGCCAAATATGATGCCCGTTTGAAAACACCATCAAGTGAAGAAGAATCTGTAGGCAGCCGCGTAGATCATTTTACAAAACCTAGAAATAATGATGAAAAATAAATCATTTTGACTATCGCGATTAAATCGAAATGAAGGAATAGCCAAAAATTGTATGTGAAACGACAATTTTTGGCTATTATTTTTACGTTGTTAAAAAATCAGTTTTCTTTTAAGAGAGTTTCTTTAGTTTTCGCGCTTCATTTGGTATAATTACTGGGTTAGGAGTGACGTCGTGAAAAAAGCAAAATACACATGGCAATTACGGGAAAAGACAGAATTGCCTAAAGAATTTTCAGAAATACTAACAAATGAATCGATTAATCCATTACTTGGTCAAATTTTATGGCATCGTGGCATTCAATCTAGAGAAGCTGTAGAAACATTTTTGCGTCCAACAGTTGATAATTTATACGATCCATTTTTAATGTATGATATGGACAAAGCTGTGGCAAGGATCCAAGAGGCCATTGCTCAAGGTGAGAAGATTTTGGTATACGGTGACTATGATGCTGACGGCATTACTAGTACGACTGTTATGAAAGAAGCGATTGAACTCATTGGAGGCGAGGTGGAGTATTTCTTGCCAAATCGTTTTGTTCACGGATATGGTCCTAATGTGACTGTTTTCAAAGAGCAGATCGAAAATGGTGTTCAATTGATTGTAACGGTAGATAATGGTGTTGCAGGTCATGAAGCGATTCAATACGCAACAGAACAAGGTATTGATGTAATCGTTACAGATCATCATGAATTACCACCAGAGCTGCCTAATGCGTTTGCTATTATTCATCCAAAACACCCAAAAGGGCAGTATCCATTTGGTGATCTGGCTGGAGTCGGCGTAGCATTTAAAGTTGCTACAGCATTGTTAGGCGAACTCCCTGCCGAATTTTTAGATTTGGTGGCAATTGGTACCATTGCTGACTTAGTTTCACTTACAGATGAAAATCGAGTATTAGTAAAAATGGGGTTAGAAATAATTCGGACAGGCGAACGAATTGGCTTAGATATGTTGCTTCACCTAGCTGAAGTAAAAAAAGAGGCAATTAGTGAAGAAAATATTGGCTTTTCAATTGGTCCACGTTTAAATGCTTTAGGGCGTTTAGGGGATGCATCACCTGGTGTTGAACTGATGACGACCTTTGATGAAGAAGAGGCTGAAAAGATCGCAAAATACATCAATAATCAAAATGATGAACGAAAAGAGATTGTCGCTTCAATAACAAAAGAAGCCTTTGAACTCATTGATCCAACAGCCCAAATCCACGTTATTGCTAAAAAAGGGTGGCACGAAGGGGTTCTAGGAATTGTTGCTGGAAGAATCATGCAAGATACTGGCAAGCCTACGATTGTGTTGACGATTGATGAAAAGGAGGAATTTGCCAAAGGATCAGGTAGGAGTGTTGCAGCGCTGAACTTATTTGAAGCCTTAAGTGAAATTCGTGAAGAGTTTACCCATTTTGGTGGACATCATATGGCAGCGGGTATGACATTACCTGTTGAGAATCTTTCTAAAATGAACCAGCATCTTATTGATTACCTTGAAAAAAATCAAATTGATCTTTCACAAGGGCAAGAATTACTTATCGATGAGTCCTTGAACGTCTCGGAAGCAACGCTCTCTTTTATTGATCAGTTGAAAATTTTGACTCCTTTTGGCACAGATAATCCTGTTCCTAACTTCTTATTTGAAAATGTATCGATCGAGCAAAGTCGACAAATCGGGGCTGACAAAAGTCATCTTAAATTTGAGTTAAGTCAAGATGGCGCTAAATTAGATGCGATTGCTTTTCAAATGGGCAACCAAGCAGATGAGCTTGGGCAAGGAATGACTAGTGTTTCGGGACAATTATCCATAAATGAATGGAATGGAAACAAAAAACCACAATTAATGGTTAACGATTTTTCTGTAGAAGGGGTCCAATTATTTGATTTACGAGGTAAGAATGGCCGCCAAAGAGAAATTCCAATTCAAAATACGTTATGTGTTTATTTTCATGAAGAAAGTCATAAGCTAATTGAAGGACATCAGGATAATCAATTGCTATTTAAAGACTTAGATGAAGCAGTAGAGCTGATCAAAAACAAAGATATTCAACAATTAGTTTTTGTAGATTGTCCAGACGACGTACAAGTATTAAAACAAATTACTCAACGAGGTGGCATCGAGCGAGTTTATTTAATGGTCAATTCACAAGAAGAAGCCTATTTAAATGGTGCAGGAACAAGAGAACAATTTGCTCAATTATATAAATTTGTCCAGCAACAAGAACAAGTCGATGTTCGTTATAAGTTGAATGTTGTGGCTCAACATCTAAACATTCAAGAAAAATTATTAATTTTTATGATTCAGGTGTTTTTTGACCTAGGATTTGTTACAATAGACAACGGTGTTTTAAGAAAAGTGGAGAATCCTGAAAATCATCCGTTAACGGAAAGTAAGGTTTATCAAACTCGCTTAAAAAAAATCAAAATAGAAGAATTTTTGCTATACAGCGATCGTGAAACATTACAACAATGGCTGTGGAATGAGGAGGACGTATAAAAATGGATTTAAAAGACTATATTGCTAGTATTCCAGATTACCCAGAAAAAGGAATTATCTTTAGAGATATTTCACCATTGATGGCAAATGGTGATGCGTATCGTGAAGCAACAAAACAAATCGTTGATTACGCAAAAGAAAAAAGAATTGATATGGTCGTAGGACCTGAAGCACGTGGTTTTATTGTTGGTTGTCCTGTTGCCTATGAATTAGGAGTTGGCTTTGCTCCTGTCCGTAAAAAAGGCAAGTTGCCACGTGAAACAATTGAAGTAACCTATGATTTAGAATATGGTACAGATACATTAACTTTACACAAAGACGCTATTCAGCCAGGTCAAAGAGTATTAATTTGCGACGACTTATTAGCAACTGGTGGTACGATTAAAGCGACAACAGAATTAGTAGAGTCATTGGGCGGAGTCGTTGTCGGTTGTGCATTTTTAATCGAGCTAATGGACTTACACGGACGCGATAAAATCGATGGATATGAAATTGTGACATTGATGGAATATTAAAAAAAAGTGTTTTCCTCTAGCTTGTAGGCTAAGGAAAGCACTTTTTCTATTCTATATTCATTCTATGGGTATTTGCGATACACATATTGTTGATGTTCATTTTTCTTTCTGGAATGGGTGTACCTTTTTTCATCCCAAAGCATAAACCATATAATAAATAGAGGGCTAACAATAAGTAACGCCGATTGTAACCCTAATGTTCCTAAGAAGATACCAATAATCAATACAAAAAATAATAGACCACCACGACGAACTGCTTTCATTCTTAATCACCTCATAATTTTATCGAACAAACGTTTGTATAGTTATTATACGAACTTTTGTTCTGTTTGTAAAGAGATAAATAGAAAAAAGCACTTCTTTTTCTGTTTAATCAAAAAGAAGTGCTTTTATATAAGGATTAAGAGCTTTTTTACGTATAAAATAAAATGGAGAAAAACATAAAGCCTGCGCCTAACATAACGAATAAATGCCAAACCACATGCATAAAGCGAACGTTTTTTAAACTATAAAAAGCAGCTCCTAATGTATAGGAGACACCACCAGCGACTAAAAGTGCAATGCCAACAGGACCTAATGAATCATATAAAGGTTTCGCGGCGATTATGCAAAGCCAGCCCATGATAATATAGATGATCGTGGACACATGTTTGACTGTTTCTTGTTTGTGCAGAGTCAATGACTTATAGACCACACCACTGATCGCCATCACCCAAATAAGGACAAATAACAACCAACCGAGCCAGCCGTGAATACTTAATAAGCAAAAAGGAGTGTAGCTTCCAGCAATCAACAAGAAAATAGAGCTATGATCAAAAACTTGGAAGACTTTTTTTGCCTTAGTAAAAATCAAGCTGTGGAACAATGTAGAAGAGAGGAACAAAAGAATCAGTGTCGTTCCATAAATGGCGTATGAAACCACATGTACAGCAGAGCCAAGGCGTGCACCTTTTACCAATAAGATCACTAACCCTGCAATGCTTAGTCCAGCGCCAATCCCATGTGTAACTGCATTAAGAACTTCATTTAAAATCATATATTTTCTGGAGAATTTAACTTTTTCCAAGAAATCAACTTCCTTCATTTTAATTTGGTGAAAAATAATTCTTTGTCTGGTATACTATAAGCAGACATTTAAGCCTCACAAGTATTTTACCATGAATTGAGGTTGTTTTTAAAGAAAGAGTGATAAAATTATGACAAATGTTAAAATTGTGACTGATTCTTCTTGTACTATGCGTAAAAGTGTACGTGACGAATTAGGTATTCAAATGATGCCGTTATCTGTGATGATTGATGGTGTTGTTTATGCTGATGACGATCATTTAGAAGGTGAGCATTTCATGGAATTGATGAGTACAGCAAATGCTTTACCTAAAACAAGTCAGCCACCGATTGGCGAGTTTGTTGAGCTATACGATCGTTTGGGTGCTGATGGAAGTGAGATTATTTCGATTCACATGACAAAAGGCTTAAGCGGAACAGTGGAAGCTGCTAGACAAGCAGGTAATCTTAGTTCAAGCAAAGTGACGGTGATTGATAGTGATTTTACTGACCAGGGCTTATCCTTTCAAGTAATCCAAGCAGCGAAACTTGCAAATAATGGAGCGAGCGTTGAAGAAATTTTAGCTGAGATTAATCATATCAAAGAAAACACAAAATTATTCATCGGTATTTCAACATTGGATAATCTAGTTAAAGGTGGTCGTATTAGCCGTACAACAGGATTGTTGTCGAATATTTTTAATATGAAAGTAGTCATGGATTTTGATCACACAGAACTAATACCAGTTGCTAAAGGTCGTGGTGTAAAAACTTTTAATAAGTGGTTTGAAGAACTCAAAAATGAATTAAGCAATTTATCTAATGTACGCCAAATTGGGATTTCTCATGCAGATGGACTAGAACTGGCTAAAGGGTTTAAAGAAGGGCTTCAGGCACTATTTCCAGAGATGGACATACCTGTATTACATACAAACCCTGTAATTGCGACACATACAGGTAAAGGTGCGTTTGCAATCATGTATTATACAGACTGAATTTAAATCGAAATACGAGTGAAGGCTAGGAAAGAAGAGTTACTTCTTTCCTAGCCTTCACTCGTATTTACTTTTCAACAACTCTACGCACTGCGTTATTTTTTGATATTATCTTTTAACATTTTAGCTACCCATAATAGATGCGAAAACACTATTATTCGATTTTGCACAAAAATTGATTCAGCATTGAAGAGTACAGATTTTAAATGGTTTGTTATAATAACTTATACTTAGTAAGTTGAATAGGTAGGGTTAGGAGAAGTTAAGCAATGATAAAAAAAAGAACAATTTCTATTTATATACTGACATTTTTAGGTTTCGCAGTATATGTAAATACACTGTTTTCAACAGTTGTTGAAGCGGCAGAAGTTTGGTTACCGGAATCACCGTACTGGCTAGATTCTCTTACAAATGAAATACCGAAAGAGAATACGTTTACTCCAATGTGGACAAACGAAAGTAAAATTATCGCTCATTCAGATGGAATATTTGTAGATAAAGAGGGGAAAGGGAAGGTCTATCCAATAGAGGGATACATTCCGTTTGCGACAAAAAAAGCGGAATGGCTAAAGGTATCTAATGTAGGGCAATTTAACAACTCCACTATAAATATGAAAATAACAATTAAAACAGCCAAACCAGCTCAAGATAGTTATGGACGTTACATAGATGATCAACTTGTAAATACAGTAAACATAAAAAATACTCTTTCTACAGTTTTTGTTGATAAAAGTACTGGTTCGGCAACTCTCACTTATGAGTTTTTTGATAATCAAGATAACCCAATCAACGTCTCTGGATATTGGGTATTCAGAAACGTGATTATTGGTACTAGATATCAAATTGCTAAAAATTGGATAGAAAAAATATATAGTATTAGTCGGTCATATGTTGAAGATAGTGTTCTTCGACCCATTGTTATTAAAGTTGAGGATAATAAAGAGCAGCTTCTGATGCGTGGTACTGAAAAAAGAGAATCTCTAATTGGCTCTCTCAATTCTCCTCAAAGTCAAGCAGTAATGATCTATAATAACAGAAATAAAATAGAGTTTATAATTAGCGACACACCAGATAATCCATATGTTGATATAGGATATTCATTTACGAATAAAATTGTTCCAAAAATAGAGAATCAAGCACCAGTAGGTAAAGAACAAATCGTAAAGTCTGTTTCAAAAGATAGTACAATCAATCAGACATTTAGCCAGTATATGCCCTATCAATCGGTAAAAAATAGAACAGACGACATAAGCTGGGAAATAGAGGCTCCGACAGTTGACTCATTGACGTTTGGGGATTGGCAAGTAACCAATGAATCCGGAATAGACAGTGCTGCGTTGTTTTCTATCAAAACCGTGGATGGAAAAACAACAATTAAACCCAAAGATAAATCACAAGAAGCTTTATATGCTCATTATTTCAATTTTAAAAGAAAAATTAATTTACCAAACGTTCCAATTGATCAATCGTTATTAAAAGATCGAGAAGGTGGGAAATACCTTGATACTACAGGAACAGTTACAATGAACGCCAGTGGGCAACCTTCTTTAAAAACAACTTTTAAAACTAGTATTAATTTTTTAACAACAGTGACCTATCGCTATTTAGATCAAGAAACAAATCAACCGATTCCTAATTTGCCAGACACAATAAAAACTGAAATACCAGGGTTACTTACCCATCCTTATCCTCTAAAAAAAGGAGGGATTATCCCTGAATATGCCCATGTATCTGTGACACCATCGAATAGTGCAGATCAGTTGATTCAGTATAGTCAAGAAGAAGTGACATTTTTTTATAAAAAATTCGAGATAAAATCAAAAAAGGCATCTGTTCCTTTAGGCACGGATACAACAACATTTTCTCAAACTAAATTAAAGAATTTAATTACATACGTGAAATTAGGAGCTAATGAACTGACTGGTTATGAACTTAGTACCGTAAAAGCAGCAGATACTTCAGTGATTACAAATGATACAGTGACTTCAGCCATGACACTGAAGCTTACGACTGATCTAGAAGGGAAACAGTTAGAAACGCATTTTGATGTTTTAGTCGATGTGACTTTTGGCAACTCAATTGCGATAGGTGGAAGTGGCATAACGATAGGTGAATCCACATTAGCGTTGACTCTCCATGAAGATGGGAATCAGAACCCTTATGTCACTGGAAGTTATGGAAATATTTCCGTAGATACAACTACGCCTTTGGATGCAAATAATCAAGAGGATGTCCCTTATTATCAAGTTACCTATTTAGATATGAGTAAGACGGCATCAGGTATTGATGGAGCAACCGAAATTTACAGTCAACCACAAGCGGCGAAAGATGTATTCCTCAATGCATTAAATCAATCTACTCCACTTGACATGTTGGAGCGCTTCAAGCAAAAAACAGCTGATTCAAATGGGCAATTACCTGTAAATTATGATGATGTGATCGGTATCTACGTGACCCCAAATAATCAACAAGCGCTTTATACGAACGATCAAGGCCCTTCAGTTCCTTTAAAAGGATTACCCAATCAAAGGACTGTTTTTTATAGAATCACTAAAGCAGGCTTTATTCCATTGTATTTAGACCATTTAGAGCGTAAAAATGTTAGTATCACAACAAAAGAAACAGATTCAAAAGAAAGCTATAGCGCCCATTACAAGCAAGCGGGAATAGACCAATATTTCAATATTCCAGCAAATAATGATCATTACGCTAAAATGGTTGGAAATGGGTTTAAAATGTATCCCAAACTGAATTTAGCAGTGACCGAAGAAACCAAAGGTAAGGTGTATGTGGCAGAACAAATAGGTGAAACTAGTAATAAATACCTGAAATATCCTTATGAAATAAGCTTTACAGGATATGGCCCAGACTTCAATATTGAAAAGCCTCAAACGCTAGATTTTGGTACCCTAGGAATTAGAGGTTATCAACAAGAAATACAACAAACCAATCCGAAGTGGCAACTCAAGGTCTTGGATAATCGTCTGACTAAAACCTCTTGGGAAATCCAAGCACGGGTAACTCAGCCATTTCAAGCGAAGGACGGAGAACACACGAAAGAACTCAAAGGAGCGGTTATAAAATTAAAAAATAAAGAAAATACGATTCCTTTGAATCAAACAATGCAAAAAATTTATACAAACAATCGTCTTGAAATGAGCAATATTATTCAATGGAAGGATCCGGATGGCTTTTATTTAAGTGTGCCACCAAGTGTCATGCAAAAAGACCTTTCCTACCAAACGAATGTAGAATTTTTATTAAGTGTGGGACCGTAGTTTAAACGTGTTGAATTTTTTTGAAAGCTAGCGTTGTTGAACAAAGTAAAAAGCCTAGATAGCGCTTTGTAGTGACCAAAAAAAGTTAGACTTTTTATAGAGTGGATTTTTCCACTCTATTTTTTATGCAGTTTTTTGATTGAATCGTCGAAACTCTACTGGACTTTTCCATAATACAATTCTTGCTTTAGGATGCTTTTGAAAAATACGGTTGCCCTTTAATGCTTGTATATAGGTCAGCCGATCCTTGATCAGAGTGGAAGGTGTGACGATAAGGTATAAAGGTAAATTGTTTGGCGGATCAAACTTTTCATAAATTTTCGATTTTATTTAACAATCAACTGTACAAAAGCTTGTAAAATTGGGATAATGTTTAACAGATAAAGCAACATTCAAATAAACAATCATTGAACTATGCTCGAATCACAGAAGATTATTCGTGAGTTAATGTAAAGGAAGGAATACAATGAAATTATTTTTTCAAAGAAACGGGTCAAGTTTTGTTCTTTTTTTTATGACTATTTTAAGTGTGTTTTTACTATTGATGGTCGCAATACCTAAAGAAAAACCACTATTAGGGTCAGGAACAATTAAAAAAACTAGCAACAATAGTAAAGAAGTGATCCATTATACGGCGATTGGTGACTCCTTAACAGAAGGAATTGGCGATTTAACGAATAGTGGGGGCTTTGTTCCTTTAGTTGCAAAAGATTTACAAGAACACTATGATTTAAATGGCATTCAAACCGATAATTTTGGCAAAAACGGCGATCGCAGTGATCAAATTCTTAAACGAATCAAAAAAGATCCTACTATTCAAAAAGGACTTGCCTCAGCAGATATTATTTCTCTAACGGTTGGTGGGAATGACTTAATGAAAGTAATCAAAGGAGATATTTTTAAATTAACCAAAAGCTCGTTCAAGAAACCGTTAAAAAATTATCAAAATGAAGTAGAAAAATTGATTACACAGATTCGCAAACACAATCCCAACGCACCAATTTATGTTTTAGGTATTTACAATCCGTTTTATCTTTATTTTCCTGATATTACGGAGATGCAAGAAATAGTGACCGATTGGAACAACGGAACAGAAGAAATAGTCAAGAATGAAAAAAATGCCTATTTTATTCCCATTAACGATCTACTATACAAAGGTGTTGGAGATGAAGTGGGTATTGTAAGTAATGGAGAATCTGGTGATACAGCTACCAGTGGATCTCAAGATATTAAAAATAACGCATTATACGAAGAGGATCGTTTTCATCCGAATAATCTAGGCTACCAAATCATGGCAAGTGCTGTTCGTGATGAAATGGTAAAAAGTCAGGAAAAATGGCTACCAAAGAAAGTGAGTGATACCAATGGCAAATGAATTTGCAGAAAAAAAGGAACCTAAAAAAGCAAACAGACGAAGAAAGAACACTCCAGAAATGAAGCAAACAATTAATCGCTGGAAAATTGCTTTTCTGGTTCTAGTTGGATTAATTATCGGATCACTTGCATTTGTATTTGTAAGGATTACACAAGTAAGAGAACCAAACTATAAACCTGTGCCAGAATTAGTAGAAAAAGAAGGAACCCCCGTTATAGCGATCCAATCCAATAAAAAACAAGTCAATTCATTGATTGATTTTTATCTTAGCGATTTTCAAAAAGGGTCAAAGATTACCTACAAATTCTATTTGGAAAATGAAGCGATGTTAAATGGAACATTTGAAGTATTAGGACATCCGATTCAATTTTACCTTTATTTTGATCCATACGTAATGGATGACGGAAATGTCCAGCTTAAAGCAAAAAGTCTGTCTATTGGAACATTAGGATTACCAATGAAAGAAATCTTGAAATTTGTTCAAAGAGATTATAAATTGCCAAGTTGGGTTGAAGTAAATCCTGATGAGCAGACAATTTTGCTGCGATTAGATCAATTTAGAATGCAAAATGGATTATTTATTCGTGCGGAAAAAATCAATTTAGTTGACGATGATATTCGTATGAATATATACTTGCCAAAAGAAAAGGAAGATAAGAAGGAGGAAACGAATTGAGCGAAAAAGCTATTTTTGCCGGAGGCTGTTTCTGGTGTATGATTCAGCCGTTTGATACACAACCAGGTATTCTTTCGATCACTTCCGGCTATACTGGTGGACATGTTCCACATCCGACTTATGAGCAGGTGTTAAGCCACACAACGGGTCATACAGAAGCGGTTGAAATCGAATTTGATCCTAGTATTATGCCCTATGAGAAATTAGTAGAAATATACTGGCAGCAAACAGATCCCACAGATGCTTTAGGGCAATTTGAAGATCGAGGAGACAATTATCGACCAGTTATCTTTTACACAAGTGAACAACAAAAAGAAATCGCCTTAAAAAGCAGACAAGCTTTACAAGAAAGTGGGAAATTCAATGAACCCATTGTTACAACAATCGAGCCTGCTGTAGCGTTTTATCCTGCAGAAGAGTATCACCAAGATTTTTATCAAAAAGAGCCTGAACGATACGAAGATGCCCATGCCAATCGTGCAAATTTTATAAAAGAAAATTGGTGAATAGATGAGAAGAAGTTTTTATCATTATTTAATGACCTTGAGAACACCTAAAAAAACAAATGAAAGCCAGTTTGCAAACGATGCAGCAAAAGATATCCAATTTCCCAAACAATCAGAAGATTATCATGAACTTTCGACCTACTTGGAAATGAACGTCGATTATTTAACTAATATGCACATTTTTGATGAGCTGTGGGAAAAATATTTAGAAAATAATAAATAAAAAAGAAGGAAAAGCAAAGAGGGCTTTTCCTTCTTTTTTTTTCGTGTTAAACTGGAAAACATGTAATGATAATTTTACGGAAAAGAGATGACTTTATGAAAAATAAACGAGAAGTGCCTTTTTATCAATACATCATTTCTATTATTTGTGTTGCTTTTTTGGCAGGCGGAAGTGGCTATATATATTTTAATTACCGCTATAAACGTGAGCTAAGCAGTATTCCACCGCAAAATAGTGCGCTAAAAAAAGTAGATGCCCTATATAATGAAATCGTCAATAATTATGTAGGAAAAGTGGATGAAAAAAAATTAGTAGATGGTGCATTAAAAGGGATGGCAGAAGCTCTTGATGACCCATATTCCAGCTATTTAAACGAACCAGAAGCAGATGAACTGGATCAAAGCCTTTCTGGTAGTTTTGAAGGGATCGGAGCAACAATGACGATGACCGAAGAACTACCAACTGTTGCTCAGGCACCAATCGAAGGCTCCCCAGCTGCCAAAGCAGGGATGAAAGCCAACGATGTAATCTTAAAAATTGATGGAAAAGACACACAAGGAAAAACTCTTTCAGAAGTTGTCAGCAACATTCGTGGAAAAAAAGGAACAGACGTACGTTTAACGATTAAGCGTGGTGAAGAAACATTTGAGCTAAAACTTACCAGAGACACAATTCCGATTGAGACAGTAAAAGGAGAAATCGATAAAAAAGACACATCAATCGGTTCAATAAAAATTTCTTCATTCGGAGAAAATACGTACAAAGAACTCCAAGAAACGATTAAAAAATTAAGAAAAGAAGGCGCAAAATCTTTCGTGATTGATTTAAGACAAAATCCTGGTGGGTTACTAGATCAAGTGGAAAAAATGGCTAGTATGTTCTTAAAAGATGGTAAAACAATTGTCAAATTTGAAGATAAAAATGGTAATACGAGTGAAGATGTTGCTTCTAATCAGCTAGATGGTGGATTTAAGGTTACTGAACCAACTGTTATGTTAGTCGATGATGGTAGTGCAAGCGCCTCTGAAATTTTTGCTGCAGCTTTAAAAGAATCTGGAAATAAAAAAGTAATTGGAACAAAAACATTCGGCAAAGGGACAGTCCAAACGGTAAAAAACTTGAACGACAAAAGTGAAATCAAATTGACGGTTCTAAAATGGTTAACACCAAAAGGGAATTGGATTCATGAAAAAGGACTAGAACCAACTATTCAAGCTGATTATCCAGAGTACGCCTATTTATCTCCAATTTCTAGAGATAAGACGTTAAAACTAGGTGATTCTTCCCCTGTTGTCAAAAATGTCAATGCCTTATTAAAGGCTCTTGATTTTGATGTACAGGTAGAAAGCAGCGACTATACAGAACAGACACAGTCTGCTGTTCGTACTCTACAAGCCGACAATGGTCTTCCTGTCACAGGTGAAATCGATAATGAAACTGCTGCACAAATTGAACTAGATTTAGCAAAAAAAATTAAAGAAAACGATCAAGCATACGATACAGGAATAAACGAGTTACAAAAAGAAATTAAAACAAATTAAAATTAACTTGAAGAAGAATATGTATCGTGCAATTTTTCTTATAAAATTGTCGCTTTTTCTACTGTTTTTCCTTTATAATAGGAGTAATGAAAGATGGAGGAGAAAGAACTGTGGATGAAAGAAAAACATTTGTCAGCTACATCATTTTTTTCATAAAATTACTCGTTCCGTCTTTGTTATTGCTATTTATATTGAGAGGTTTCCTTTTGATTCCAGTTCCAGTCGATGGAAATTCAATGGAAAAAACACTCAGCCAAGGAGACATGATCTTAATGGAGAAATTTTCCTCGATCAAGCGCTTTGATGTGGTGGTATTTAAACAACCAAACGGATCAATATATATTAAACGAGTAATTGGATTACCAGGAGATGCAATTCGTTATGAAAATGATCAACTTTTTATCAATGAACACCCCATTGAAGAACCTTTTTTAGAAAAAAATTTAAAAAAAGATCATGAATCAGCTCCATACACAACTAATTTTAATTTAAGTGATCTTATTGCAGAAAATGTTTTACCTAAAAATAATTATTTTGTGTTAGGCGACAATCGCCGAATGTCCAAAGATAGTCGATCTTTTGGTGCAATCGAAAGTAAATATATCATTGGGAAAGCCCAATTTGTATACTACCCAGTAACACATATGAAATTCATACCAAGATAGGTGATAAAATGACAATACAATGGTTCCCAGGTCACATGGCTAAGGCCCGAAGAGAAGTATCCGAGAAAATAAAATACGTCGATATTGTTTTTGAATTAATTGATGCACGTTTGCCTCTTTCATCAAGAAACCCAATGATGGATCAAATCGTACAACAAAAGCCACGTCTCATCTTGCTTAACAAAGGGGATTTGGCTGACAAAGATCAGAATCAAAAATGGCAACAGTACTTTGAAAAAAAGGGGTATCACACATTAATCATCAATGCGCAACAAAATAAAGGTGTGAATAAAATCGTGCCGGAAGCCAAGAAGGCACTAAAAGAAAAGCTTGATCGAGAACGTTCAAAAGGCTTGAAACCTCGGGCAATACGAGCGATGTGTATCGGGATTCCTAACGTTGGAAAATCTACATTGATGAACCGCTTGGTTGGCAAAAAAATCGCTCAAACAGGAAACAAGCCGGGCGTTACTAAAGGTCAACAATGGCTGCGTTCAGGTACCGAATTAGAGCTTCTAGATACACCAGGGATATTGTGGCCTAAATTTGAAGATCAAGAAATTGGGAAAAAATTAGCACTGACTGGCGCAATTAAAGATCAGCTGCTTCATTTAGATGATTTAGCAATCTATGGCTTAGGTTTTTTTGCGCGCTTTTATCCTGAACGCTTGATTGAACGTTACAAAATTACAGAGGAAGAAACCTTTTTACCTGCTGCTGAACTTTTGATGTTGATCAGCCAAAAGCGCGGTTATCGAGACGATTATGATCGAGCGAGTGAAATGATTATTCAAGAGATACGGAGTAGCAAATTAGGACCATATACATTAGATCGTTGGGAAGAATTAGGAGCAACAGTAGATGAAAAATGAATCAATCCAGCAAATCAAAATCGCTTTAAAAACGATCAAAGCAAGAGATGATGAACGAATACAGCAGTGGAAAAATGATGAACGCAATGGTGTTCAACAAGCTCTGGCTCAATGGGAAAGAAATATTCAACGTCACGAAAAAGAGCTTGCGTTATTTGAAGAAATGCAGCAATTTGAGAAAAAAGCTCGTGCAGACGGTCACCGACTAATTGTTGGGATCGATGAGGTAGGGCGAGGGCCATTAGCAGGTCCAGTTGTAGCCGCTGCGGTGATTTTGCCAGAGAATTTTCAATTACTAGGAGTCAACGACTCAAAAAAGCTATCTGCTAAAAAAAGAGATGAACTATACAATGAAATACAAAACCAAGCAATTTCCATCGGAATTGGAATGGTCGATCATAATACAATCGATGAAATAAATATCTATCAAGCTGCCAAACTAGCAATGGGGATTGCTCTCGAAGATCTCTGCTTTATTCCAGATTATTTACTAATTGATGCTATGACATTGGATGTTAAGATTCCTCAAGAAAGTCTCATTAAAGGAGATGCTCGATCCGTTTCAATCGCTGCAGCTAGTATTATTGCTAAAGTTGTTCGTGATCGTTTGATGGAAGACTATGCTAAAATGTATCCAGGATATGGATTTGAAAACAACGCTGGCTACGGAACCAAGGAACATTTATCGGGACTAGAGAAACAAGGGATCTGCACAATTCACAGAAAAACATTTGCTCCAATCAAAGATATGTGCTAAAAAAAATGAAATACTCCTTTTTTTGCGAATGCTTATTATAACAAGTATTTGTGAAAGAAGGTTTTTTTATGAATCAGGAACAACGTGATTTACTATTTAAATTGGCCGTATGTAACGGTATTGGCAATTTAGGTATGCTAAAAGTCTTGGATTTTTCAGTAAGTTACCACAACAGTACAGATTTTTCCAAAGAAGAAATCATTCAAATTGCAGGAATAACAACATATCAAAAATTGTTTAGCGAATCTTGGAATAATTGGTCCGAAAATGACGATACGTTAAAAAAATTCCAAGCAGCTCATGACTTTATTACCATCTTAGATCCAACATATCCAAGTCATTTAAAGCAGATTTATAATTGTCCAGCGATATTATTTTACAAAGGCAATCTTGAGCTTCTGAAAAAAAACTCTCTAGCTTTTATTGGTGCCAGATCCGCTTCTGTTTATGGAATAAACGTCGTCAGACGACTAATCCCAGAGATGATTAACAACGATTTGGTAATTGTTAGTGGTTTAGCTAAAGGAATCGATAGTGTTAGTCATCAAGTAGCTATGCAAAATGGTGGTAAAACAATCGGGATTATAGGAACTGGGCTCGATATTTGTTATCCTAAAGAAACGGCTCATATTCAACGGAAAATGATGCTAGAACAGTTGGTTATTAGTGAGTATCCAAATGGTACTGGACCAAAAAGATATCATTTTCCAATGAGAAACCGAATTATTGCAGGTATGAGTCTTGGAACCTGTGTTGTAGAAGCCAAACAGAAAAGTGGCTCTTTAATTACCGCTCAAGCTGCTTTAGAATATGGTAGAGAAGTTTTTGCGGTTCCAGGAAATCTTTTTAATGCAGAATCGGATGGTTGTCACGCCCTTATCCAAGATGGAGCAAAATGTACGATATGTCCTCAAGATATTCTTGAAGAAATTCAGAATTTTTCAATTTAACTACATCAATCCTTGACAAACCTGTAATGAATAGATATGATGAAGTACGATTTGTGAGTTTTCTACAATTTGATACATATAATAGTAGGAACACAAAAACCGAAAGGAGCCACACGTTGAATGGCGTATAAATATCTAGTAATTGTAGAGTCACCCGCAAAAGCCAAAACGATTGAAAAATATCTAGGAAAAAACTACAAGGTTGTTGCCAGTGTTGGGCATATTCGAGATTTACCAAAAAGTAAAATGGGTATTGATATTGAAAATAACTATGAACCGCACTATATATCCATCCGTGGTAAAGGCGATGTGATTAAAAGTTTAAAAACTGCTGCTAAAAAAGCAGATAAAGTCTATCTCGCAGCCGATCCGGACCGAGAAGGAGAAGCGATTGCTTGGCATCTGTCTTTCCTTCTTGGCCTTGATTTGAAAGATAAAAATCGTGTAGTATTTAATGAAATTACAAAAGAAGCGGTAAAATCCGCATTTAAAGAACCTCGAACGATTAATTTGGACTTGGTTGATGCCCAACAAGCTCGTCGAATATTAGACCGATTAGTTGGTTATTCACTAAGCCCAATTTTATGGAGAAAAGTAAAAAAAGGCTTAAGTGCTGGACGAGTACAATCAGTAGCGTTAAAAATTATTATTGATAGAGAAAATGACATCCGAAAATTTATTCCAGAAGAGTATTGGAGTATTGACGGTAACTTCCAAAAAGCAAAGAAAAAGTTCAAAGCAAATTTCTGGGGTCTTGATGGTAAAAAGAAAAAATTGCCAAATGCTGAGGCCGTAAAAGAAGTAACCACTCGCATCAAAGGAAACGAATATGATGTGACAAAAGTTGAGAAAAAAGAACGCAAGAGAAATCCTGCATTGCCTTTTACAACCAGTAGCCTACAACAAGAAGCAGCTAGAAAATTGAATTTTAGAACAAGAAAAACAATGATGGTCGCTCAACAACTGTATGAAGGTATTGCCCTTGGAAAACAAGGAACAGTTGGTTTGATTACCTATATGCGTACGGATTCAACAAGGATTGCTGATTCAGCTAAAGAAGAAGCAGCTGACTACATTGTAAAAACGTACGGCAGTGAATTTTCTGCTCATGGTGGACGTAAAGCGAAAAATGCGCAAGGCGCACAAGATGCCCATGAAGCGATTCGCCCATCTAGTGTTTTACGAGCACCTAATGAAATCAAGCAATATTTAGACAAAGATCAATTAAAACTATATACATTGATTTGGTCACGCTTTGTTGCTAGTCAAATGACACCAGCTATTTTAGATACCATGAAAGTAACTTTAGAACAAAACGGTGTGATTTTTATCGCAAATGGTGCCAAAGTTAAATTTAAAGGCTTTATGCAGGTCTATGTTGAAGGACGAGATGATGGGAAAGAAGACAAAGAAAACATCTTACCTGATTTAGTGCAAGGGGATAAAGTCAACGCCGTCGATATCGAACCTAAACAACATTTCACCCAACCGCCAGCAAGGTTTAGCGAGGCAACATTAATTCGTGCATTAGAAGAAAATGGCGTAGGACGTCCTTCAACATATGCACCGACATTAGAAACGATTCAAAGACGTTACTACGTAAAATTGACCAATAAACGATTTGAACCCACAGAATTAGGTGAAATCGTTAATTCATTGATCGTGGAATTTTTCCCGCAAATCGTCGATGTTCACTTTACAGCTTCTATGGAAGGTGATTTAGACAAAATCGGCATTGGACAAGAACGTTGGGTTGAAGTTGTTGATCGTTTCTATCAACCATTCGAAAAAGAATTAACGAATGCTGAAGAAAAAATAGAAAAAATTCAAATCAAAGATGAACCAGCTGGATTCGACTGTGATCTTTGCGGGCATCCAATGGTGATCAAATTAGGACGATATGGGAAATTTTATGCATGTAGCAATTTTCCAGAATGTCGAAATACTAAAGCAATCGTTAAAGAAATTGGTGTAACTTGTCCAGTATGTAATGAAGGCCAAGTAATCGAACGAAAATCAAAGAAAAATCGTCTATTCTACGGTTGTAGCCGTTATCCTGATTGTGACTTCACTTCTTGGGATAAACCAATTGGTCGTCCATGTCCTAAGTGTGGACAATATCTCGTTGAGAAAAAAGTCAAAGGCGGAAAACAAGTCGTCTGTATCAATGGGGATTATGAGGAAAATGTTCAAAAATAACTTTAATACGTAAGAAAATTTAAAAGCCACTGCTCATGTTGTTGGCTTTTTTAAGAAAAGAGGAAATACATGTCTACTTCTGTAACAGTTATCGGAGCTGGTTTAGCTGGAAGTGAAGCCGCTTGGCAAGTTGCTCAAGCTGGTGTCCCAGTTACACTATATGAAATGCGCCCAGTAAAAAAAACACCTGCACATCAAACGGAAAATTTTGCCGAACTCGTTTGTTCAAACTCCTTAAGAGGAAATAATTTAACCAATGCTGTAGGTGTATTGAAAGAAGAAATGCGTCGCTTAGATTCAATCATTATTAGTAGCGCTGATCATACAGCAGTGCCAGCTGGTGGTGCTTTGGCTGTCGATCGTGATACTTTTTCACAAGAAATCACGGATAGAATCAAATCACATCCATTAATCACCGTCAAAAATGAAGAAATCACAACACTACCTGAAGGAATCGTCATTGTTGCAACGGGACCTTTAACATCAGAAGCATTAGCTGAACAAATCAAAGAATTTAATGGTTCTGATGGTTTTTATTTCTATGATGCTGCAGCACCAATCGTTGATAAATCAACGATTAACATGGATAAAGTTTATTTAAAATCACGCTATGATAAAGGTGAAGCAGCATATTTAAATTGTCCAATGACAGAAGAAGAATTCAAAGCTTTTTATGAAGCACTGATTTCGGCTGAAGTTGTTCCCTTAAAAACATTTGAAAAAGAAAAATTCTTTGAAGGATGTATGCCCATAGAAGTAATGGCCAAACGTGGAATTAAAACGATGCTATTTGGACCATTAAAACCCGTTGGATTGGAAGATCCTAAGACAGGCAAACGTCCATACGCTGTGATCCAATTGCGTCAAGATAATGCTGCAGCATCCTTGTACAATCTTGTAGGTTTTCAAACTCATCTTAAATGGGGAGAACAAAAGCGTGTGTTCCAAATGATTCCTGGTTTAGAAAATGCTGAGTTCGTTCGTTATGGCGTGATGCATCGAAATAGTTTTATGAATTCACCAGAATTATTAAAACCTACCTATCAATCGCAAAAAAGAGACAACCTATTTTTCGCAGGTCAAATGACTGGTGTGGAAGGATATGTTGAAAGTGCGGCCAGTGGACTATTAGCCGGCATGAATGCAGCTCGCCTAGCCAAAGGAGAAGAGTTACTGGTCTTTCCTAGAGAAACTGCTTTGGGCAGTATGGCGTACTATATTACTCATGCTGAGGGTAAGCATTTCCAACCCATGAACGCAAACTTTGGTCTCTTTCCTGAGTTACCAGAAAGAATTCGTGATAAAAAAGAACGCTATGAAGCAATTGCTAATCGAGCATTGGCTAAGTTGGCTGAAATAACAGAGGAAATAAATCTATCTGAAAAATCCAACTAATAGCAGAGGGTGAGGCAGAAATGTTTCCTCTCGAGAGCAAAGTCGAAAATAATCTACATCTTATTTCTGAAGAGATTACTTCTGATCCCATCGTTTATCAAGATTCAAAGTAAGTGAGACACGACTCAATGAGTCATGTCTCACTTACTTTTTTGCTCTATCTTGAAAGATAAAGAAAAAATGAGAATTTATTTATAATCTGGAGAATATTAATATAAACTATGAATAAATTGTTACCAAATTTGAAAATATTGATTAAATTCTGACAATTCGTTTGTCTTTTCAAAACGGTTATGCTAAAGTTACTTTGTAAATTATTGGAGGGAGCGTTTATGCAAGATAAAAACTGGACAGAATTGTTCTTAAATTACTTGATTGTTGAACGAGGCTACTCAGATAAAACGAGAATTGCTTATGAAGAAGATATCCTTAACTTTTTTGATTTTTTAAAAAATTCTGGAGATACTGATTATTTGAGTGTAGATCATCTAGATATTCGAACGTACTTGAGCTTTCTTTATGATAAAGAATACAGTCGAAACTCAATCAGTAGAAAAATTGCTAGCTTACGATCTTTCTACCAATTTTTATTAAAAAATGAAGCCATCAAAGAGAATCCTTTTTCCTACGTTCATATGAAAAAGAGACAATTACGTCTTCCACGTTTTTTCTACGAAAAAGAAATGGATGCACTGTTCGAAAGTGCTAAGGGCTCTAAACCATTAGAATTAAGAAATCAGGCCTTATTAGAGGTTCTTTACGGAACAGGTATCCGTGTAAGTGAATGTGCCAATTTAACGTTACAAGCAATTGATTTTTCTGCAAATGTCGTCCTTATTCATGGAAAGGGCAATAAAGATCGTTACGTTCCTTTTGGCTCATTTGCCCAAGATGCTCTTAAAGAGTACTTAGAAAACGGTCGAACTGTCTTGATGGAAAAATATCAGAAAGATCATGCATTTGTTTTTGTTAACCATCATGGAGAACAGATAACCACAACAGGAATCGAGTATGTTTTAAATCAATTAATCAAAAAAAGTACTCTAAATAGTGACATTCACCCTCATATGTTACGACATACCTTTGCAACACATTTATTGAACAATGGTGCTGATATGCGGACAGTTCAAGAATTATTAGGACACTCTGATTTATCAACTACTCAAATTTATGCACATGTAACGAAAGAAAGCTTGCAAAAAAATTATCGAACGTTTCATCCTCGTGCTTAGTAAGTAAAAGGTTCTTAGCGGCTTTTTTTGTTATTCTGTCATAGTCAAACAAATAAATTATCTATTTATACGGGTTCAAATCCGTTACGTTTTTAAATTAGGAGGAATAATTATAATGGTTGAATCACAATTTCACTCAACAACAATTTGTGCTGTTGAAAAAGATGGAAAATTCGCAATGGCTGGTGACGGTCAAGTAACAATGGGGGAGTCTGTTGTTATGAAAGGGACTGCCAAAAAAGTCCGGAGAATCTATAACGATGAAGTCGTTGTTGGTTTTGCTGGAAGTGTAGCTGATGCATTTACACTTGAAGAAAAATTTGAAGGTAAATTAAATGAATACAACGGCAACTTAACGCGAGCCGCTGTTGAATTAGCACAAGAATGGCGAACACAGCAATCAATGCAAAAATTAGAAGCAATGTTAATCGTTATGAATGAAAAAGAAATGTTGCTTGTATCCGGAACAGGAGAAGTAATCACGCCAGATGATGGCATCTTAGCGATTGGATCAGGCGGTAATTTTGCCTTATCAGCGGCTCGTGCAATGAAACGATATGGCGATAAAACAATGTCAGCAAAAGAAATTGCCGAAAACGCGTTAACTATTGCAGCAGATATCTGTGTCTTTACCAATCACAATATTATTGTAGAAGAATTATAATGGGGGCAAATAACCATGAGTGAATTAAATAAAACACCTAGAGAATTAGTAAAAGAATTAGATCAATATATCATCGGACAAGAAACAGCTAAAAAATCAGTGGCTGTTGCTTTGAGAAATCGCTATCGTCGTTTGCAACTTGAAGAAAAAATGCAGCAAGATGTGACACCTAAAAACATGTTGATGATTGGACCTACAGGGGTAGGTAAAACGGAAATTGCCCGACGTCTGGCTAAAATCGTCAATGCCCCCTTTGTAAAAGTTGAAGCAACTAAATTTACAGAGGTAGGTTATGTCGGACGTGATGTAGAATCAATGGTTCGAGATCTTGTTGAAAATGCCATTCAAATCGTTGAAAAACAACAATACAGCCGAGTATACGCGCAAGCCTTAAAAAAAGCGAATCAGCGTTTAGTGAAAGTGTTAGTCCCAGGAATTAAAAAAGAACAAAAACAATCCTCAACCAATCAATTTGAGCAAATGATGCAAATGTTTAATACAGCACAACAACCACAAGAATCACAAGAAGAAGTGACAGAAGAAATCAAAGTAAACCGTAAAACAATTTTGGAACAATTAGAAAAAGGCCTATTAAACAATCGTGAAGTGACAATTGAAATAGACGAACCAAAAAAGACCATGCCAGCCATGAATAATGGGATGGAACAGATGGGTATTGATTTAAACGAAACCTTAGGCGCATTATCTCCTAAGAAAAAAGTCGAACGCACAGTTACAGTAAAAGAAGCACAAGAGCTTTTAGTGAAAGAAGAATCTGCCAAAATCGTCAAAGATGCCGATATTCATAGTGAAGCGATTCGTTTAGCTGAGTCTAGCGGTATTATTTTTATCGACGAGTTCGACAAAATCACTTCTAAAAGTCAACAAAATTCCGGTGAGGTTTCTAGAGAAGGGGTTCAACGTGATATTTTACCGATCGTAGAAGGTTCGCAAGTAAATACAAAATACGGACCTATTCAAACAGATCATATTTTATTTATCGCTTCAGGTGCGTTCCATCTATCTAAACCCAGTGATTTGATTCCTGAATTACAAGGACGCTTCCCGATTAGAGTAGAGTTGGACGATCTGACTGCAGAAGACTTTGTAAGAATTTTAACAGAACCAAACAATGCATTAGTCAAACAATATATTGCATTAATTGGGACAGAAAACGTGGATGTAATCTTTACCAAAGAAGCGATTGAGCGAATTGCACACATTGCTTTTAATGTAAATCGTGATACTGATAATATCGGTGCTCGTCGTTTGCATACAATTTTAGAACGACTATTAGAAGATTTATTATTTGAAGCACCAGATATGCAAATGGGAGAAATCACAATCACAGAAGCATATGTAGATGAAAAATTAAATAGTATTATTCAAAATGAGGATCTAAGCCGCTATATTCTTTAATAGTTGCAAGTCTCTAAAAAAAGTGAATAACGTTCTTTTGTCTTTTAAACTAAGGAGGAGTAAAAATGACTACATTATTAGAAAAAACTCGTCAAATTAACAAACTTTTACAGCAAAAAAACACCTTCGATCAACAGGCTGATTTACCTTATGATAAAATGGCGATGGTTTTAGGCGATGTTTTAGAAAGCAATGCCTACATTATCAGTAATAATGGCGTTTTATTAGGGTATAACGAAAAGTTGGACGTGAATAACGCACGCGTGAAACATATGTTTGAAGAAAAACGATTTCCACAAAGTTATACAGATGCCGCAGATAATTTAGTTAAAACAGAAGCAAATATTTCTATCGCTAGTGATTTAACAGCATTTCCCATTGAATTACGGGAAAAATATCCTCACGGGTTAACTACCATCGTGCCAATGTACGGTGCAGGTAATCGTTTAGGAACGATTATTTTAGCTCGAGTGGAACAATCGTTTAATGATGAAGACTTAGTTTTAGCAGAATATAGTGCCACAGTCGTTGGTATGCAAATTCTTTATCAACAATCTAGAAATATCGAAGCAAATGTTCGTAGCGCAACAGCCGTTCAAATGGCGATAAATACCTTATCGTACAGTGAATTAAAAGCGGTGCAAGCGATTTTCAAAGCATTAGACGGAGAAGAAGGAAGATTAACGGCTTCAAGTATTGCAGATGAAATTGGCATTACTCGTTCTGTGATTGTCAATGCGCTAAGAAAACTAGAATCAGCTGGTATTATCGAATCTCGCTCTTTAGGAATGAAAGGGACATATCTAAAAGTGTTGAATAAGCAGTTTATCAAAGAATTAGAAAAGGACAATAACTAGGGGGCGGTACAGGTGACGGTACAAATCGAAAATGACTTTTTGATTGCGACAATTGCTGAAGAAGGGGCTGAGTTGATCAGCTTAAAATCAAAGCATAATGATATTGAATACATTTGGCAAGGGGATCCCGCATTTTGGGGACGACACGCGCCAGTTTTATTTCCAATTGTTGGACGTTTAAAAAACGATCAGTATACGTATGAAAACCAAACCTATCAAATGGGGCAACACGGTTTTGCCAGAGATAGCTTGTTTGAAGTGATTGAACATGGATCAGAACTTGTCTCTTTATCTTTGAAAAGCAGTAAAGAATCAAAAAAAGGGTATCCTTTTGATTTTGAATTGATTCTTTCTTATGCACTAGAAGAGGATAAACTTGCTGTAAGTTATCAAGTTGAAAATACAGGAAAAGAAGAAATGTACTTTTCAATTGGTGGTCACCCTGCATTCAATGTCCCTTTGGAAAAACATTTATCTTTTGACGATTACTATTTAGGCTTTTCACCACAAAAATCACGTATTCAAATTCCACTAGTAGGACCTTATGCAGATTTTGAGCATAAAACATTAGGTCAAACCAATACTAGTCTCGATTTACGCCATGAATTGTTCAAAAACGATGCTATTATTTTCGAAACAAAAGGAACCAATTCATTTACGATTGCAACAGATGAGAGTCCTCATAGTATTCGTTTAAGCTACACTGACATGCCCTATGTCGGTCTTTGGTCTCCTTATGGGAAAGATGCACCGTTTGTTTGTATCGAACCGTGGTGCGGCATTGCGGATGCAACCAACGCAACTGGGAATCTTATTGATAAAATAGGTATCAATAAACTAGCCGCTTCAACTATCTTTAAAACTGGCTATACACTTACTGCAAAATAAATGTGAAAAGGGTCTTAGATACCACCTAAAAAGTGATATCTAAGACCCTTTAAAAACCGGAAAAAGGGAGATGAAAAGTAGCTTTTTTGGACCGTTTACTTTTCGTCCTTTTTTGCCCCTAAACCAAACGGAACCCGACTTTCAGTTCCATCTTTTATTCGTTGGATATTATCCTTATGGCGAATAAAAATGAACAGCGTTAAAGCAATAGCAATTATCGTCAATAACCAATCAAACTGCGGTAAAATCGCGGGAATAGCAAATGGCAGAATCATAGTTGAAAGAGTGATCAAAACCGCTGCAATCATGCTAGTCAAGCTTACCATACTAGTAACATATAAAAGAATAATAAAAATCAATGCAGAATAAACAAAAAACGCTGGATTATAAGCTAAAATCATCCCTGCACTAGTCGCAACAGCTTTTCCTCCTTTAAAATTAGCAAAAACAGGAAAGGTATGACCTAAAACTGCTGCTACACCGAACACTAGCGGATTAACATCCAAAGAAAATAAAACGGGTAAGCTAGTCGCTAAAGTTCCTTTTAAAATATCCATCAATAAAACGGTAATCCCTGCTTTTTTCCCTAGAACTCTAAACGTATTTGTCGTTCCCGTGTTCCCACTTCCAAATAGACGGATATCCTTTTTGAAAAAAAGTTTACCTATCCAAACACCAGAAGGAACGGAACCTAGTAAATACGCTATAATCAATAGAACGAAAAACTTCATTTAGCGTAACCTCTTTCTGTTCAAACTAGCATTTATTTTATCATGAATAGAAAGAGCTAACAATAATTAAATATTCGATGTATAATGAAATAGAAAAGAATTTAGAGAGGATGACGGAAATGACAATAGAAAACCCTTCACAAGAGCAAATTTACACTTATCTAAAGCAGGCAAAACGAATTGCAATTGTCGGCTTAAGTGCAAAAGAAGACCGAACAAGTTATCAAATTGCTAAATTGTTACAACAACACTATGGGTATGAAATTATTCCAGTAAATCCTATGCTAGCCGGACAAGAAATACTTGGAGAAAAAGTATATGAAAAACTACAAGACATTCCAGGCCAAATAGATATCGTTGATATTTTTCGACGTAGCGAATTTTTACCTGAAGTAGCTCACGATTTTTTAGAAACAGATGCAAAAGTCTTTTGGGCACAACTTGGTCTAGAAAATGAAAAAGCGGCAGATATGTTGAAAAATGCGGGAAGAAATGCTATTATAATGAATCGTTGCATAAAAATTGAATTAGCTGAAATGCCTAGATAGATGTAAACAATCTTAAGAAAGAGTAGCCGTTTAGGAAAGCTCTTTTTTTTTGAGAGTTTTTAGAGTATTATTGTAATGATGTGGCCTCGTGCCCTATAATTCAAGTATAAGGAGTTTTTTCTTTGGCGAAAAAAGTAAACAATGAATACAATGACGCCTCCATCCAAGTTTTAGAGGGACTGGAAGCTGTACGAAAAAGACCAGGAATGTATATCGGCTCCACAGACAGCCGTGGATTACACCATTTAGTGTATGAGATTGTCGATAACGCAGTTGATGAAGCATTATCTGGTTATGGAAATGAAATCAGCGTAACCATTCAAAAAGATAATAGTATCAAAATTACTGACTCTGGTCGGGGAATGCCAGTAGGAATGCATGCATCCGGCATCCCTACCGTAGAAGTCATCTTTACCGTTCTTCACGCAGGAGGGAAATTTGGTCAAGGCGGCTACAAAACTTCTGGTGGACTTCATGGTGTTGGAGCCAGTGTTGTTAACGCATTATCAAGTTGGTTAGAAGTTCGAATCGTTCGTGACGGTATTGAATATATGGAACGCTTTGAAAATGGCGGAAAACCCGTTGGAACCTTAAAAAAAGTTGGGAAAACAACTAAAAAAAATGGAACATCTGTGATTTTCCTACCAGATGAAACTATTTTTTCTACAATACATTTTTCATACGATACATTAGCTGAACGCTTGAGAGAATCAGCCTTTTTATTAAAGGGAGTCAAAATTTCTTTATCCGACTATCGAGGAGACGAACCAAAAGAAGAAATCTTCCATTATGAAGAAGGAATCAAAGAATTCGTTGCCTATTTAAACGAAGAAAAAGACACCTTAACTCCTGTTGTTTATTTTTCAGGAGAAAAAGACGGCATTGAAGTTGAACTTTCATATCAATACAATGATGGCTATTCAGAAAATGTTCTATCTTTTGTTAATAATGTACGTACAAAAGACGGCGGTACACATGAAGTCGGTATGAAAACGTCGATGACAAAAGCCTATAACGAATATGCAAGAAAAGTGAATCTTCTAAAAGAGAAAGATAAGAATCTTGAAGGTAGTGACTTCCGTGAAGGATTAGCTGCAGTCTTATCTATTCGTGTCCCGGAAAATCTACTACAATTTGAAGGACAAACAAAAGAGAAATTAGGAACACCTGCAGCACGTAATGCGGTCGATAACGTTGTTGGGGAGCAAATGGGCTTTTATTTACAAGAAAACAGCGAAATGAGTCAACAATTGATTCGTAAAGCAATCAAAGCTCGTGAAGCCCGTGAGGCTGCGCGTAAAGCAAGAGAAGAAAGCCGTAACGGGAAAAAAAGAAAAAAAGGGGAATCCCTTTTATCTGGCAAACTGACTCCTGCACAATCTCGTAATCCTAAAAAGAACGAGCTATACTTAGTCGAAGGAGACTCTGCCGGTGGCTCTGCGAAACAAGGACGCGATAGAAAATTCCAAGCAATCTTACCTTTACGAGGAAAAGTGCTTAATACAGAAAAAGCGAAAATGCAGGATATCTTGAAAAATGAAGAAATCAACACAATGATTTATACAATCGGAGCAGGTGTTGGACCTGAATTTACGGTTGAAGATTGTAACTATGATAAAGTCATTATTATGACCGATGCTGATACCGATGGGGCACATATTCAAGTGTTGTTGTTGACATTCTTCTATCGTTATATGAAACCATTGATCGAAGCTGGAAAAGTTTATATTGCTTTACCGCCACTGTATAAAGTATCAAAGGGCCTAGGGAAAAAAGCTGTTACTGAATATGCTTGGACAGATGAAGAATTGGCCAATGTAACAGAACAAGTCGGTAAAGGCTACATGTTGCAACGATACAAAGGACTAGGTGAGATGAACGCTGACCAATTATGGGAAACAACAATGGATCCTGAAACGCGTACCCTGATTCGTGTCCGAATTGATGATGCAGCACAGGCCGAACGTCGTGTTACAACATTAATGGGTGATAAAGTAGAACCTCGTAGAAAATGGATTGAACGCCATGTCCAATTTACATTGGAAGAAGATGGTAGCATCTTAGATCGTAAAGATGGAGACGTAGAAATCTCGCCATCCATTTCAAATGAAGTATTAGATGAAGAAAAAAAAGAAGAAACTGAACGCAACAATGCAGAAGAAATCAGTTTATTTGATTTAGAGTAGGGAGTGACAAATTTGGAAAAACGCCAAGATATTCAAGAATTAACGCTTGAAGAAGTAATGGGCGATCGTTTTGGAAGATATTCCAAATATATCATTCAAGAACGGGCCCTACCTGATATTCGCGACGGGTTAAAACCTGTACAACGTAGAATTTTGTTTTCTATGAACAAAGATGGAAATACATTTGAAAAAAGTTTTAGAAAATCGGCGAAATCAGTCGGAAATATCATGGGGAATTATCATCCCCATGGTGATAGCAGTATCTATGAAGCCATGGTTCGCTTAAGCCAAGACTGGAAACTTCGTGAAGTTTTGATTGAAATGCACGGAAATAACGGGAGTATGGATGGAGATCCACCCGCTGCGATGCGTTATACAGAAGCACGTCTTTCTGAATTGAGCGGTGAACTATTACGCGATATCGAAAAAGAAACAGTGGATTTCGTCTGGAACTTTGATGATACAGAAAAAGAACCAACCGTTTTACCGGCGAAATACCCAAACTTATTGGTAAATGGCTCTACTGGGATTTCAGCAGGCTATGCCACAGAAATTCCAACACACAATTTAGCCGAAATCATTGATGGAACAATCTATTTAATTGATCATCCTAATGCGCCCTTAGAGAAACTAATGGAATTTATTCCTGGTCCAGATTTTCCAACTGGTGGTATTTTACAAGGGAAAGAAGAAATAAAAAAAGCCTACGAAACCGGTAGAGGGAAAGTAATTCTGCGCTCTAAAACCCGAATTGAACCTTTAAAAGGCGGTAAACAACAAATTATCGTCACTGAAATCCCATATGAAGTCAACAAAGCGACATTAGTTAAAAAAATAGATGAAGTTCGCTTAAACAAGAAAATTGACGGAATTGCTGAAGTTCGTGATGAAAGTGATCGAACAGGGTTGCAAATTGCTATTGAACTGAAAAAAGATACAAATGCTGAAGGGATTTTAAATTACCTTTTCAAAAATACTGAATTGCAAATCAATTATAATTTCAATATGGTTGCTATTGATAATATGACGCCACAGCAAGTTGGACTCAAACGTATTCTAGACAGTTATATTGCTCACCGCAAAGAAGTAATTACAAATCGTAGCCGATTTGAATTAAACAAAGCCCAAGCTCGTCAACATATCGTAGCTGGTCTGATTAAAGCTTTATCCATCCTTGATCAAGTGATTGAAACAATTCGTGGTAGTAAAGATAAAAAAGATGCTAAGCTAAATTTAGTAAACGAATATGCTTTTACTGAAGCACAAGCAGAAGCTATTGTGACCTTGCAATTATATCGCTTAACTAACACTGATATTACTCAACTTGAAAAAGAAGCCAATGAATTAAACCAATTGGTTGCAGAATTGACAACCATCTTAAGCGATGAAAAAGTTCTATTCAACGTAATAAAAAAGAATTACGTGAAGTGAAAAAACAATACGGCAATGATCGTTTAACACAAATTGAAAATGAAATTCAAGAAATTAAAATCGATACACAAGTATTAGTGGCTCAAGAAGATGTTGTCGTTACTGTAACGCATGAAGGGTATATCAAACGTAGCAGTTTACGCTCATATAGCGCATCCAAGCCAGAAGAAATCGGGATGAAAGAGGGTGACTTCCTTTTATATACCGGTGAAGTAAACACCTTAGATCATATTTTATTGATTACCAATAAAGCAAACGTCATTTATCGTCCGATTCATGAACTTCCAGATTTGAGATGGAAAGAAATAGGTGAACATATTTCACAAACCATTTTAAATCTCTCTATTGATGAATCAATTATCGCAGTTTATACGTACAAAGAGCTTTCACCAACGAAGACGTTTGTATTTATGACAAAAGAAGGTATGATCAAACAAAGTAAAATGACCGACTTTGAACCGTGGCGAACGTACAAAAGTCGCCCAACAAACTGCATGAAATTAAAATCTGATACGGATGAAATAGTGAATGTTTATCTAACTAATGAACAAAAATTAGTTGATGTCTTTTTAGTTAGTCATCGAGGGTTTGGTTTGCGTTATCCATTAGATGAAGTACCTGTTGTTGGAGCAAAAGCAGCGGGTGTTAAAGCAATGAACCTAAAAGATGAAGACTATGTTGTTAATGGTTTACTTGTTTACCAAGAAGGGGATACACCTGTTGTGGTATTGACTCAACGGGGTAGTATCAAACGTATGTTAGCACAAGAATTAACTCAGTTAGGTAGAGCTAAACGAGGATTAATGGTTCTTCGTGAACTGAAAAAAAATCCTCATCGTGTCATATTTATGTCTGAAAGCAGTTCATTAGAATTGTTAGTTACAACACAAAGCGGACACCAATACACTATTGATTCAAAAAAATATCCAATCAATGATCGCACATCAAACGGCTCCTTTATGCTAGATGAAAAAGAAGATGGTGAAATCTTAGAAGTCCATGAAATGCACACAGCCGTATTAGAAGAGAAAAGTGAAACTGACTCCATCTAACCGCTTTCAACTGTTCTATATAATTAGCCAAAACAGCCAATCTGTACTAGTACAGATTGGCTGTTTTGTATTACAGAATATTTATTCTTGATATCATAATCAGTCTAATTAGTTAACAGGATCACAAACAAAAACATTGATTTATAAGGGTTTTTAATCTGTTTATTAATAAAAATAATGAATTCGTTCATTTTTTATTAAGTAAACACTTGCATAAAAACAATCGTGTGTTATACTTATCACATAAAGCTGTTACAATAGATTTCAGCATACTAAGGAGGCCCATCAATGGAGCAATGGAAAGGCTTTAAAGGCGACAAATGGAAAACATCAGTAGACACACGTGACTTTATTCAAAGAAACTACACTGAGTACACAGGTGACGATTCTTTCCTAGAACCAATCGCGCCAAGCACAGACAAGTTATGGACAAAATTGCAGGAATTATTCGAAGTACAACATGAAAAAAATGGTGTATATGACATGGATAACAACATTCCTGCAACAATCACTTCTCATGAACCTGGTTACTTAATTAAAGAAGAAGAAACAATCGTTGGTTTACAAACAGACGTACCATTGAAACAAGCGTTCATGCCATTTGGCGGTATCAACATGGCTAATAACTCTTTAACTTCAAATGGATACGAAGTTGACGACGAAATGTCTAAAATCTTTACGGAGTGGAGAAAAACACATAACCAAGGTGTTTTCGACGCTTACACACCAGAAATGAGATCCGCTCGTAAAAACAAAATCATCACTGGTTTACCAGATGCTTATGGTCGTGGACGTATCATCGGTGATTACCGTCGTATTGCATTATATGGAATGGATTTCTTGATTGCTGAGAAGAAAAAAGATCTAAGCAATACAGGGAATAAAGTAATGACAGACGACGTTATTCGTTTAAGAGAAGAAATTTCTGAACAAATCAGAGCAATGGCTGACTTAAAAGAAATGGCTTCAACTTACGGTTTTGACATCTCTCAACCAGCTGCCAATGCGAAAGAAGCTATTCAATGGTTATACTTTGGTTACTTAGGCGCTATCAAATCACAAAATGGTGCGGCAATGTCTATCGGACGTATCTCTGCATTCTTAGATATTTATATCCAACGCGATTTAGAAGCAGGTTTGATTACTGAATTTGAAGCACAAGAAATGATTGATCACTTAATCATGAAATTACGTATGGTTAAATTTGCTCGTACACCAGAATACAATCAATTATTCTCTGGGTACCCAATTTGGGCTACTTTATCAATCGCTGGTATGGGCTTAGATGGCCGTTCATTAGTAACTAAGAGTGATTTCCGTATCTTACACACACTAACAAACATGGGACCATCTCCAGAGCCAAACTTGACTGTGTTATATTCTTCACATTTACCAGTTGGATTTAGAACATTTGCTTCAAAAATTGCAAAACAAAGTTCATCTATCCAATTTGAAAATGATGATTTACTACGTTCAAACTGGGGATCAGATGATTGTGCAATTGCATGTTGTGTATCTGCAACAGTAATGGGTAAAGATATGCAATTCTTCGGTGCTCGTGCAAACTTAGCAAAAGCTGTTCTTTATGCAATCAACGGTGGGGTAGATGAAAAAACTAAAATGCAAGTAGCTCCTAAATTCCGCCCAATGACAGGGGATACTTTAGACTACAACGAGTTTATCGATCGTTACAAAGATATCATGGATTGGTTAGCAGAATTGTATGTAAATACATTGAACGTTATCCACTATATGCATGATAAATACTCTTATGAAGCAGCTCAATTAGCCTTTATGGAAAGTAACTTACAACGTACATTCGCTACTGGTATTGCAGGAATTTCACATGCTGCTGACTCAGTAATGGCGATCAAATACGGTAATGTACAAGTTATCCGTGACGAAGATGGTTTAGCAATTGACTATGTTCCTCAAAATGAGTTCCCAACATATGGTAACGATAATGAAGAAGCAGATGCAATGGCTAACTGGATTCTTGAGTACTTCATGACTCAAATCAGACGTCAACATACGTACCGTAACGCAAAACCAACAACATCATTATTAACAATCACTTCAAACGTTGTTTATGGTAAAGCAACTGGTAATACTCCAGACGGACGTCGCGCTGGTAAACCATTAGCACCAGGTGCTAACCCAAGTTACCAAGACGGAAAATTCTTAGGTGAGAAAAATGGTCTTTTAGCATCACTTAACTCAACTGCTAGATTAGAATATACAAGTGCATTGGATGGAATTTCTAATACACAAACAATCAACCCTAACGGTTTAGGTAAAGATGATGATACAAGAATTGATAACTTACGTAACGTAATGGACGGCTACTTTGATAAAGGCGGCTACCACTTAAACGTTAACGTGTTCACAAACGAATTATTATTAGATGCACAAGCTCATCCAGAAAAATACCCTAACTTAACAATCCGTGTATCTGGATATGCCGTGAAATTCCGTGATTTAACTCCTGAGCAACAAGCAGATGTTATCTCTAGAACTTCACACGACAGACTGTAATAAGTTAACAACTGAAGGGGTGGCCTCGCGTCATCCCTTCTTTTTCAAAAAAGCTTAAAATTATGAAATAATTGAACAAAGCGCATTTGAAAATCCAAACCAAACGAAATGAGGAACAAGCAATGACAACTCCTGTTATTGGTAGAATCCATTCTACAGAAAATTTTGGGACCGTTGACGGCCCTGGCGTTCGATTCATCGTATTTACACAAGGCTGTCGCATGCGTTGCCAATTTTGTCATAACCCAGATACTTGGAAAATCGGCTCTGGTGGGCGTGTCGTTACAACTGATGAAGTTTTAGATGAAGCCATTAAATATCGTTCTTATTGGGGTGAAAAAGGTGGCATTACAGTTAGTGGTGGAGAGCCTTTGCTTCAATTAGATTTTTTAATCGACTTATTTAAAAAAGCAAAAGAAAAAGGAATACATACAACCATCGATACTTGTGGTAAACCCTTTACAAGAGAAGAACCATTTTTCAGTCAATTTCAAGAATTGATGGATTACACTGATTTATTACTATTTGATATCAAACATATCGATAACGAACAGCATAAATTACTAACATCATTAGGAAATGAGAATATTTTAGAAATGGCTCAATATCTTTCTGAAATAGGAAAACCTGTTTGGATTAGACATGTGTTGGTTCCAGAACGTAGTGATTATGATGACTACTTAATTCGTCTAGATACCTTTATAAAAACACTTAAAAATGTTGATAAAGTAGAAGTATTACCTTATCATACAATGGGCAAGTACAAGTGGGATGAATTAGGGTTAGATTATCCGTTAGACGGGATTGAGCCACCGGCGGAAGATCGAGTAGAAAACGCAAAAAAACTATTGCACGTCAATGACTATAATAGATATGCAACTAGATAGTTTATAAAAATAAAAAAGAGCAACAATAATTGTTGTTTCTTTTTTATTTTTTGTTATTATTAATAATGAAGAAAAAAGAAGGAGTGAATCATGATTATGTCAAAAATTCTTGTTTTTGGACACCGAAACCCTGATACTGATGCAATAGGTGCAGCAATCAGTTTTGCATACTTACAAAAAGAATTAGGTAAAGATACAGAAGCAGTAGCCTTAGGTGCACCAAGTGAAGAAACACAATACGCATTGGATTATTTTAATGTAGATGCCCCAAGAATTGTAGAAAGTGCAGCTGGGGAAACCAATCAAGTAATGTTGGTTGATCACAATGAATTTCAACAAAGCATTTCGGATATTGCAGAGTTGACTATCCTTGCAGTTATTGATCACCACCGTATTGCTAATTTTGAAACTGCTGATCCATTGTATTATCGCGCGGAGCCAGTTGGTTGTACAAGTACAATTGTGCTAAAATTGTTTAAAGAAAATAATATCCCTGTTCCTAAGCAAATTGCCGGAATGATGGTGTCAGCAATTATTTCTGATACCTTACTATTTAAATCACCAACTTGTACGCAGGAAGATATCAGCGCTGCTAATGAGCTCGCAGAGATCGCAGAAATCAATTTAGAAGGTTATGGTCTAGATATGTTAAAAGCTGGCACGAATTTAAGTGACAAATCTGCAGAAACATTGTTAGATTTAGATGCGAAAAGTTTCCCAATGAGTGATAATAATGTTCGGATTGCCCAAGTTAATACAGTTGATCTAAACGAAGTCCTAAACCGTCAAGCAGAGCTGGAAGAAGCAATGAGTAACGCAAATGCTGCAAATAGCTACGATTTATTCGTATTGATTGTTACAGATATTTTAAGTAGTGATTCTGAGTTATTAGTGATCGGAGATTCATTAGATAAAGTTGAGTCAGCGTTTAACATCAAATTAGAAAATAATCGTGCGTTTTTAAATGGCGTTGTTTCTCGTAAAAAACAAGTTGTACCTCAATTAACGGAAGCATTTAGTTAAATAAAAAGAAAACTGCAGGTGGTTTTTATTTACGCCACTTGCAGTTTTTTACTATTTTAATCGACTAGAGAGGAAGAGTGGGCTAGACTTGAAGAATATAACATACTATTATGGAGAAAATCGGCAGTTACATACGATTATCTCAGATCCGTTATTCAATAGAATCGTTGATTATTTTTTGGATCATCAAGGAGCAGAAGTGATTTTAAGGCAAATAAAAACAGATTTCTCTAACGAGACGAACTTAGAACATTTCTTAGATAAACTAATTAAACACAACTTACTTGAACGTAAAAATAGAAGGTATTCACTAACATTTCCAATCTATAACGAAAAAAAAACAATCGAAATTCCTGATTCCATCAACAAATCCATAGAAGTACTTGGACAAGATAGGTGCACACGTTTCTTTATTTTTGGCGAATGGTTGTGGTCATTCCTTTTTGCTGAAGAGCAGGATTATTTTTTTGGGGTAGTAGATTCTTTGAGTCAACAGCCAGTGTTTTTAACGAAAAAAGAAGTGGGGAATAATGATTTCAAATTTATCTCAATTTCTCATGAAAATAGCCAACCCTTTGATTTAGCCACATATTTTATGTGTCTTTCATCTAGAAAACCGCTGCCTGCGACATTCCAACCGCTTCAAAATTTAATAGGGGACGTGGATATTGATTATTTTGTTACACAAACAAAAAAGATAATAAGAGCGACTAAACGGAATAAAATTAAAAACAGTAAACGAAACATTTTTCAAGAAGCATTGTTACTAACAAATGATTTGAAAAAAGATGCTAATGGAATTTGTTATACAACTACACTAGTGTTAGAAGAACAACCAACGATAGTAGATGAGGCTTTATTCGATAGACTTGGACATGAAGTATCATTGCTATGGGACACGATCGCTGATAGAAATCAGCGTGTGTTTGCTAAACAAGAAATCTATAGCTCATTGTTCAACAAATATTTTGAAGAACAGGAGTCACTTAGTTATTTCAAAACTACTTAGTTGCTATAATAATATTATGTAAACTAGAAAAACGGAGCTAAAAAAGTTACTGAGGGCATTACTCTTGGCGTTCATTCCTCAGTAACTTCAAAACTGATTAATTGTTTCTTTTTCGAACTTTTTTAGTCCAGAAGCCTCCAGATATAAATTTAGGCTCATAAGAGATAATAAAAGCTCTAGGTTCTTGTTCGTTGATCAACTTGTATAAACTTCGTTCATTTTTACGGGGAGAAAGTATTTCTAATATCATCCGTTCACCTTCACGACCTTGTCCAAAGCTTTGGGTGACACCATAACCATGTTCTCTTAAAATTTCAGGTAAGTTTAGCTGCTCTGTAGAAGAAGGAAGAATAGCCGTAACCATAATGTAGCCTAAAGCTAAATAATCTTCTATTTTGATCCCCACACTAATACCAACGGCATAACCAAGTGCATAAACCACAAGATTCAACGGATTATCCAGACGATTTAACACCATGCTCAGTCCTAATACATAAATGGTTATCTCAGCCATGCTAACTAAAGGAGCAATCAACCGATAACCTTTCATCGTCAACATGAATCGAATGGTATTTAATGTAATATAAGAAAAGTTAATTATAAATATTGTAAGAAGCATTTTTATGTCGATGTTCATTTTATTATTCCTCTTTTCAAATTAAAGATATCAGCATATTATAGTACAAGATAAACAGAATGAACATAGAGAAAATCAAAATAATTTTGAGAATTAATGGAAATTTTTAAATAGTAAAAAGAATGGTTCTAATAGTATTATTTAAATGGAAATTAGTCAGCAGTGTTATTGGTTGGATCAACGTATTGTTTTTGTTATAATCAATATATTACATATTATAAGGGAGAATTGAAATCGGATGAGAATTTTTATCATCATAGTACTCGTTCTGCTGTTATTAAATACAACAGCAGCTCTTGTCACTGTCTTTAGAAAACCACGTAGCATTTCCAGTGTTTTAGCCTGGATTATGACATTATTATTTTTACCAGGTATCGGCTTTATTATTTATATTTTTTGCGGAAGAGGAATCAACGGTCAAAAAGTTTTTAATTTAACAGACTATGATGAAGAGAAAATCTCAGAAATCAAACATAAGGTGGATAAGGACAATTTAAAAGCAAATGGGACATTAGACATCAATTTACTAACAGATGCACGTGTCTTAAATAAATACTTTAGGAATATGGATTCTTCGCCGCTTAGCAAAAGAAATAACTTACAGATTTATACAGACGGAAAAGAAAAATTTGCTGCATTATTTGAAGATATTCGCCAAGCGAAGGAAAGTATTCATGTAGAATATTATTCATTTTTCAATGACAAGATAGGCAATCAGTTTTTAGATATACTGGGAGAGAAAGTCCAAGAGGGAGTGTCTGTTCATTTAATCTATGATCCTTGGGGGTCTCCAGGAGCAAACAAAAAGTTTTTCAAATCGTTTGTTGAATTAGGTGGAAAGGTAACCCCTTTTATCACGTCCAAAAATATCATTAGTAAAACTCGTTTGAATTATCATTTACATCGGAAAATTGTGGTAATCGATGGGAAAATAGGGTGGACTGGCGGCTTCAATGTAGGCGATCAATATCTAGGTGAAAGTAAAAAATTTGGCTATTGGAGAGATACCCATATTCGTTTAGTTGGCACTTCTGTTTTTTCTTTACAAGAAATTTTTATTATGGACTGGAATGCATCTATACAGCATACATCTAAAAAAATGGATTACCTAGACAAATACTTTCAAATTGCAGAAGACAACGAGCTGAATAATTTAGCTTTGCAAGTAGTCTCTGATGGACCAGATTCTGAAGAGGAGATTTTAAAAAGTGGATTTATTAAAATGATTTTATCCGCTGAAAAATCTGTTTGGATCCAAACACCTTATTTGATTCCTGATGATAGTATGATCAATGCTTTGTTGATTGCTGTTCGCTCAGGTATTGATGTGCGTATCATGATTCCTTGTATGCCGGACCATCCATTTATTTATCGGGCAACACAGTACTATGCAAATTACCTGCACAACAGAGGGATTAAGATTTATATGTATCAAAATGGCTTTCTGCATGCTAAAACAATGATCATTGACAATGAGATCTGCATGGTGGGTACAACGAATCAAGATATCAGAAGTTATGCACTGAATTTCGAAGTAAGTACGTTTATTTATGACACCCACATTGCTGGAAAATTAACTGAAATATTCGAGAACGATATGACTAACAGTACCTTATTAACGGATAAAATGATTAAAGATCAGTCCCACTGGTTACACTTTAAACAGAATTTCTCTCGATTATTGTCACCAATATTGTAATAAAGAATATTGCAACTTTGAATTAAACCAATTATTTGCAAATAATAATGCAGGGGATTGGTTTAATTTTCAACTTATTATTCTAGTTTACATAATATACATTATACAAAGTAGTTTTTTTGAGGAGGTGTATATTGCTCCTCAAAAAAACTACTTTGTATAATTAGGTTATTTGTCCTTCCTAGAAAAGTCTTTTTATACTTAAGTTAAAAAAATCGAAAGTTCTTTTCGTATCACATCACGCTCGTCAAGTTGTAAATTATGACCTGCATTATCTAGCAAAATAATCCTGCTATTTAAAAGTTTTTTTCGATGTTTCGTCACATCCTCATATCCAACGACGTCATCTTGTTTACCTAAAATTATCAAACGTTCGCAAGTTGCATCATTAAGCAAAAGTCTTTCCTCGAATGCTAATTTGTATCCATCTCTTTGAAAAGACTTTTGAAATTCTTGATCTCCAACCGAAAGACCTGGTTGAATCTCAGTTAAATAATTTTTATAACTTGCTTCGGTTATATTCACAACAGCATGTTTATATTGTTCAAAAACCAGTTGATTATCAACGTCAAAAGACTCGACTTTATTTACATGTTTTTCGGGTAATGTTCGACTAGAGTTCTCAGCTTTAACAACAGGTGCTAGTAACACAGCTTTTTTGATTTTAGTAGGTAATTTTTTGATTAAACCTAGCGCAAGATAACCGCCATACGAATAACCTAAAATTGAAAAAGACCTTTCACCAATAACCTTATGAACAAACTCAATAAGGATTGTCAATAGATTATCTGCATTCATATCCTTATTGTGAACGTTTGATTTTCCCATGCCTGGCAAATCTATATAAATTCTTTTATATTTAGTCTTTAATGAAGTTGACTCTTCAAGAATTCCTTGAAGTCCTCTATGATCAATTGAAAATCCATGTAAAATAAGCAGTGGTTTTCCCTCTCCGATTATTTTATAATAAATATCTGCCTCTTTATTAGAATAGTACATCGATTATCTCCTCTCTTTTGTCTTACTTATGTTTGATAAAATAATCTTTTATCTCATCCAGCATAAAATTTTCGATTAAATCAACTTTGTGAATATACGCCCCTTGTTCAAGAACTTTTTTACATTTTATAAAAGACCAATTAGGTAAGTTACCTTTAAATCTTGGATCATTTGCATAGACAATGCCATCAAGTTTACTCCAGACTGCAGCAGATGCACACAACGGACAAGGCTCAAATGTTGAATAAAGCCAATAACCTTTTGGTAAAGAATCTGTTTTTAAAAAAGCGCATGCTTCTCTAATAGCATTGACCTCCGCATGTGCTGTAGGATCACATGAATTTTGAACAGTTGTTTTACCTACTGAGACAATCTTCATTTTTTCATCAATAACTGCAGCATAAATCGAATGATTGTTCCATTGTTGAATGATTAAGCTAGTCATGATTGCTTTATTAGGATGTTGATTCATATACCATACACTCCTCTTCACCGAATTACTTCAATTGCTTCGACATACTGATATCAGTTGCTACAAAGCCTACTTTTTCATATAAATGAATTGCCCCTTTATTATGTGCAAATACGTGTAAATCGATTTGTAAGGCGTTCATCTCTTTGGCCAAATAATCAAGACAGACTAAAGTTTTTTTGCCGTAGCCTAAATTTCTGAATGCTTCGAATATAATAAAATCATAAATAAATAGCTTGGAATCCTTTAAATGAACCCACAGAAATCCGACTTTTTTGTTTGCTGACTTTTCAACAATAGAAAACAAATAGTGCTTTTTCGTTTCTTTTCCAGCTGGCAAAAGACTTTCAATACTTTCTTTAGCTAATTCAAATGCATCCTCGCAAGTCCAAGTTCCAGCAGTTATTTTATCTTGAGCATAATCTTTAATTGCAACAGAGATATAGTTTTTGTAATCTTCGGTTGTCATTTTTTTTAGTTCAATCATTATTTAATTCTCCTTATAGCTGTTATTTCATAAGTTTAACACAGTATCTTTGTATCTGACATAACCATCTTACATTACTTTTATTTAGTATAAAAAAACCGAGATATCGACCATTACAGGCGGTATCTCGGTTTTTCGGAATGTATCTTATTGTTCGTTTTTCATAGCCTCTAATGCAGCTGTGTTGATAATGTTCCAAGGTTTGTCAAACGATGGTTGGAAGAAAAAGTCAGCATAAGCTAAGTCTTCAATTGTCATTTTTGCTTTGATAGCTAGTGAAATCGCATTAATGTTTGCTGTTAGATCAGCTTTTGACATCAATTGAGCCCCTAAAATTTGTGTTGTTTCAGGATCGTAGACTAATTTAAACCACGCCTTTTGTTTATCTGGATTAAAATCCATCAAATAATCGTCAACCACTAATACAGATTTCGTTGTTTTGTTTAATTTCTTAGCCATTTCATCGTTGATTCCTGTAGAAGCGAATTTATAGTCAAAAACAGCTAAACCAGAAGAACCTTGAACACCTGGGAATGGTTTCACTGGACCTTGTAAATTTTTAACTGCAAAGCGCCCTTGTTTTCTTGCATTCGTTGCTAAAGCAATATTGACTTCTGTGTCACCTGGATTGTATTTAATCAGTGTTGCATCCCCTACAGCAAAAACATCAGGTGCGCTTGTACGCATATATTCGTCTGTTTTGATCAAACCATTTGGATGCAAGTCTAATGTATCTTTTAACCAACCTGTATTAGGTCGGACTCCCACGGCCACTACAACAAGATCCGCTTCGTATTCATTTTTGTCGGTTACAACCTTTTGAACATGTCCTTCACCTTTATAACTTTGAACCGTTTCATTTGTTACCACTTTGATGTTGTTAGCTTCCATTTCTTCCGTTAAAACGTCTGTAAATTCTTTGTCTAAATAAACACCTAATGGTCGATCTAATATATCAATAACAGTAACATTTTTTCCTGCTTTAGCAAATGATTCTGCAGCTTCTATACCGATGTAACCACTACCAATAACCACAACATTACTTACTTGTGGATCAATTGTTTTTTGTTTCAATTTGATTGCCCATTTTCTACCGCGCATCAAATAAATATTCTCTAATTCTTTTCCTGGAACATTTAATTCAAATGGCACCGCTCCTGGACTAATAATTAATTTATCATAATGCTCCACTCGTTCTGTATCTGTTAATAAGTCTTTGACAACAACCATATGATCTTCTGGCTTGATTGCGGTTATTTCTGTGTTGGAGAAAACGCTAACGCCTCTACTCTCCATTTTTTCACCTGTCATATATCGAACGGAATTAACATCTTTTACTTTTCCTTCTAGATAAAGCTGCATACCACAGGAAAGAAAAGAAATGAAATCTCCTTTTTCGTACCATTGAATTTGAGCATCAGGATGTAAATTTAATAATTCTTCAACAGCCTCATATCCTCCGTGTGATGAACCTAAAACGATAACTTTCATTTCTTGTACCTCCAATATTATTTATTATATAATAAATAATATCATAAGAATACAAGCAATAACAAGCACTTAGACTTATCATTCTCAATTAATATTTATAAATGAGAATGACGACTATTATGTCTTCTTATATTACTTTACATAATATTTTTATGGTAACCTAATTTGTATGGATAAAAAAATAACCAACTAAATATAGCGCTAGGCTATATTTAGTTGGTTATTTCGAGTGATTATTTAAAAATTGTGACTTCTTTCTTTACTTCAACTGTGACTTTTCCATTTTTAATCACATAATTTCTTTCTGGTATATCAATGATTGCATCGGCTTTTACGGTCGTATCTAGTAAGACTAAATCAGCTTTGTTACCGATTTGGATGCCGTAATTAGACAGACCTAAGGCTTTTGCTGGATTTTCTGTGATCATTGGTAAAACTGTCGGCAAATCGTCAGCACCGCCAAGATGACCTACTGGTATTGCAAGCATGGCGATTTGCATTAAATCACCATTTCCATATGGAGTAAAAGCGTTACGAATATTATTCGTTGCTAGGCAAACATTTACACCACCATCACGTAATTTTCTAATTGGTGTAACTGCTCTTCTAACATTATACGGATCGTTTCTGGCTCCGAGATGTAAGTCAGTCGCTGGAAGAGCCATCACACTTATATTCGCTTCAGCCATCAATGCAATTATCTCTTTCAAGCGGTTCGGTTCTAAGGCGTGTAGTGCTGTCAAGTGACCGACAGATACTCTTCCTTGATATCTCTCAGCAATCGTTTTCTGACATAAATATTCTATAGACATATCTGTTGCTTCATCACTAAAGTCTTGATGTAGGTCGATATCCTTATCATATTTTTTGGCAATTTCAAAAACTAGATCAATATGTTTATCCGCAGGCGCATCATTATAAGGGATTCCTCCAACAACGTCTGCTCCCATCTCCATTGCTTCATACATCATTTTTTCTGTACCTGGCGCTTTAAAAATTCCTTCTTGAGGGAAAGCAACGACTTGCATATCAATTAAGTCTCGGTACTCCTCTTTTAATTTTAAAATCGTCTTAAATCCAGTAAATCCTTGAGCTGGATCAAATTCCGAATGTGTTCTTACCGCAGTTACACCGTGAGCAATAATCATTTCTAAAGCTTTTTTAGCACGGTTGTATATATCTTCTTCAGTAAATGTCGGTTTCAATTCAGCCGTCACTTGGATTGCTTCTTGCAGCGTGCCAGATTTATTCGGTTTTCTATCTGCGATTAATGCTTTATCCAAATGAATATGACTTTCAACTAACCCAGGAATTAAAACTCGGCCATTCGCTTCAATTACTGTCGCTGCATCATCAGTTAAGTCATCGGAAATTGCGACGATTTTCCCCTCTTTAATCCCTATATCTTGTAACGCTTGTTCATCACTTATTCGCGCCTTTTTAATTAGAATATCCATTGTTTACACCCCATCTATTTTAGTTAAATAAAGAATCCAATTGCTATCAATATCACAGAAGCTATACTAATCCATTTTACGTTGCCTTTTACAACCTCTAGTATAGGGATTTGGAAGCCTGATGATAATGCCTGCATCGTAATATTTACAAAACTCATTTGACTACCTAGACCTACACCGACTGCGACTAATCCAAGTTCTATTGAAGAAAAGCCCAATGATACAGCTACTGGTAATACTAGAGTCAATACTGAGCCAACATAAGCACCAGCAGGAACACCAATCAAAATTCCGGTTAAAATAGCAACTGGAACCATGATCATAGCTGGAGCAGCGCTTGCAATGCCCGCAATAACAGCAAAAGTACCTGTTTGAGCAATAATATTAATAAAAGCTAGAAAAATCCCTACTTGAAAGAGTCGAGTTAAAATATAAGTTGAGCCATCAACCATTGCTTCAACGGACTGATTCAATGTAAAATCAGAACAAATAAAAATTAATGCCAATGTTAAAATCATATACACTAAAGGAGTCAATAATGGGAAGCCAGCTAAGTCATTTACTACAGGACCAAAAATGACAGCAAACAATAAGAAAATTGCAGGTAATGTTAATTTAAATAACGCTTTGTTACTCATTGTTGCGTATTCATCATCACTATTTTCTTTAAAACCAATGTTTCGTCTTTTTGTTCCCCAAAAAGCTAAAATGATTGCTAAAACACAAAAGACTAACCAAATTGGACGCATATCAGAAACATATTTAGCAACACTAAAATCGCCTAGTTTGGAAACAATACTCGATTCTAATGAAGCTGGTGATGTTGTAAATGAAACTGCTGCAGCTAGTGACATCGCAGCAATCAACTCAGGAACTACACCAACGGCCACAAATGCCAAGGGTGCAATAACCATAGCACTTCCTCCGCCAATACCAGACATATAAGTCGCTGCAGCTAATAAAATAACAATAAATGCTGAAACGTATTCTACTTTTCCTTTTGTTCCTCTTTTTGCCAATGTTAAGGCCGCTGAATAACCACCAGATTTAAACACAGCCATTGCAACAGCAGAATTAATAATAGGAACAGTTATTCCAAGCATCATAGGAATTGTTTCCAATAACTGTTTATTTGCTTGTTCTATACCAATTCCACCGATAATCATTGCCAATACACCGCCAACAAATCCAGCAATAATCATATCAACTTTCATAAATAACAGAACCAAAACGAGAATCAACGGGATTATAACAATAACTGCCTTTATCCCTGTTGGTGCCGTAATCTTACCAATTTCTTGAGCAAATGCCGGCACAAAAGAAAAAAGAAATAAAATACCGAGCAATGCCCCACTTAAAAACCTTTTTGCCATTTTCATAATACGTCTCCTCACAATAGTTAATAAAATCATTTTAAGCATCTAGTTATACCTATTTGTTTTAAATTTTGAATTAGGATAAATAACTAGAAAAATCACCAACGCCTTACTGTATACTCCTCTCCTTTCATTTATAATAATACGTTTATTTTACAAAAAAAGAAAAGAGAATGCACTTACATAAATGATCTATACAAAAAATGAGTGTGGGACAAAAAACTAAAAATCAGTTTTGTTTCACACTCTAAATCCTAATAAACGGTGGACAAAAGCCAGGTTCTTCGGCAATTTTGCAAAAATCGAGCAATGCAAGAAGCGTATTGTTCGATTTTTGCATTGCTCGAACCTAATCAACTTTTGTCTCAACCTCATCATAGTCACTATTTTTCTAATAAATCAGATAAGTCATAGGGAGTGTTTTGGTACACCGCGTAATTTAACCAATTCGAAAATAACAATGATGCTGCCATATGCCAGCGTAATGGCGGTAATTGTTTACTATTGTTATTTGGAAAATAATTTTTAGGAAGTTTAGGATTGACTCCTTTTAGTTGATCCCGTTCAAATTCTTGTTGCAATGTTTCTCGATCATACTCTAAGTGACCCATTGCATAAAATGCTCGATTATTTTTATTACCAACTAAAAAAAGACCTGCTTCAGCGGATTCAGCTAAGACTTCTAATTCATCAATTTTGTCTATATCACTTCTTTTAATCGTCGTATATCGAGAATGAGGGGCAAAAAACACATCATCAAATCCTTTTAAAATGCTCCATGTTGGTGATAAAACATCATGAGAGTAAATTCCACTCAACTTTTGATTCAATAGATATTTATCAATATTATGATGGAAAAAGAGCCCTGCTTGTGCTCCCCAGCAAATATGAAAAGTTGAAAAAACATGTGATGTACTCCAATGAAAAATTTCCTGAAGTTCTTCCCAATAATCTACTTGCTCAAATGGTAACTGCTCAATCGGCGCTCCTGTGATAATTAATCCATCATAAAATTTGTGTTTGACCTCTTTAAAGCGATGATAAAAGCGGTCCAAATAGTCACTAGACGTATTTTTGGCTTCATGACTACTCATATGTAAAAAATCAACGTTGATTTGTAAAGGTGTATTGCTTAATAAACGTAATAATTGGACTTCTGTTTCAATTTTTTTAGGCATTAAATTTAAGATTAAAATTTCTAAAGGACGAATATCTTGATGCATTGCACGTTCTTCGTCCATTACAAAAATTTTCTCTTTTTCTAATACTTTAATAGCTGGTAGTTCTTTTGGTACACGAATCGGCATGCATATTCCTCCTCATTTTCTTTGTATATTCTCATTTTACGATAAAATGTCTCGGAAAGAAAGTTTCTTTCTTGAAAACCTTTAGATAAATCGGTTGAATAATGAAAAAAACATGAGACAGGAAAAACATCCTATCTCATGTTTCTACTTATAGAAGGTTAACTAAGTGATTTATTCTTCTTCTTTTTATTTCTACGTTTCAAGGAGAATAGACCTAAGCCAGCAAGTAAGAATGAACCAAGTAACGCCCAATTGCTAACTATTTCACCATTATTAGGCAGATTTTTTTGCGTTCCGCCAAGTGAACTAGATTTTCCGTTGTTAGTTAAAAGACCATTACTTCCATTACCACCATTATTACTACCTGAGTCTGCTGGAATCACAAATTCAGTTGGAATGCTTCGATTTCCATTCGCATCAAAAGCAACTGCGGTATCTTTCTCATTTGGCATTGCCATGCCTGCTGGAATTTTGACACTATAATTCCCTGAATCGTCAACTTCTCCTGTCGCTACCATTACTCCTGATGGGTTATAAATATTAATTACATAATCAGGATCAGCCGTCCCATTTACTGTGTAGCCTGTTGTTGAGCTACCTGTTACGCTGTTTACTGTTGGCGGTTTAACAGATCTTGTATTAGGATCGTTTGGTAAGTTAAAGACAGCTGGAGCACTTTGATTATTGTTGCTATCTTTTGCAATTGCAGTTAATTGCTCATTAGGAACTGCTAATCCAATAGGAAGTGTGATCGTGAAACCACCATCCGCTGCTGCGATTGCTTGACCTAAAAGCTCGTTATCAGAGTTACGAATTTCTACTTTGTTTCCTGGTGTTGCTTTTCCAATTATTGTGTAACCAGTTAAAGAGCTACCTGTTACTTTGCTAATAGTTGGTGTTGCTACAATTACTGCAGGGTCCGCTGGTGTCATAAATAGCGTTGCAGTACTTGTATTACCTGCGCCATCTTTCGCTATAGCTTTTAATTGCTCTTTTTGAGTCGCTGAGCCGACTGGTATTGACACCATGTAATTGCCGCTGGCATCTGCTACCACTGTGCCAATCACTGTACCACTGGTGTTGCGAATTTCTACTGTGTTACCTGCTGTAGCTTTACCATTTACCACATAACCGCTTGATGAATTTCCTGTTACACTATCAACGGTTGGCGCTGTTACCACTACTGGATCTGCTGGTGTTGTAAATGGTGTTGCTGTACTTTGGTTTCCAGAAGGATCAGTCGCAACAGCTTTCAACTGTTCTACTGGCGTTGCTAAACCTGCTGGAATTGTTACTGTATAATTTCCACCAGCATCCGCTACCGCTGTACCGATCACTGTTCCACCTGTGTTCTTGATTGAAACGGTATCACCAGGTGTTGCTGTTCCCGTTACTGTGTAGCCTGTCGCTGAAGTTCCTGTTACTCCTGTTACTGTTGGGGCTGGAACTACCACTGGATCTGCTGGCGTTGTGAATGGTGTGCCCGCACTTGTATTTCCTGCTCCATCAGTTGCTGTTGCTGTTAATTGTTCATTTGGCGTTGCTGAACCTACTGGGATAACTACTGTGTAGTTTCCACTTGGATCGGCTGTTGCTGTTCCTACTACTGTGCCACCTGAATTCTTAATTGTCACTACATCACCCGCTGGTGCTGTTCCCGTTACTGTATAACCTGTTGATGAATTTCCTGTTACGCTATCAACGGTTGGAGCAGTCACTACTACTGGATCTGCTGGTGTTGTAAATGGTGTTGCTGTACTTTGGTTTCCAGAAGGGTCAGTCGCAACAGCTTTCAACTGTTCCACTGGCGTTGCTAAACCTGCTGGAATTGTTACTGTATAATTTCCACCAGCATCCGCTACCGCTGTACCGATCACTGTTCCACCTGTGTTCTTGATTGAAACGGTATCACCAGGTGTTGCTGTTCCCGTTACTGTGTAGCCTGTCGCTGAATTTCCTGTTACTCCTGTTACTGTTGGGGCTGGAACTACCACTGGATCTGCTGGTGTTGTGAACGGTGTACCCGCACTTGTGTTTCCTGCTCCATCAGTTGCTGTTGCTGTTAATTGTTCATTTGGCGTTGCTGAACCTACTGGGATAACTACTGTGTAGTTTCCACTTGGATCGGCTGTTGCTGTTCCTACTACTGTGCCACCTGAATTCTTAATTGTCACTACATCACCCGCTGGTGCTGTTCCCGTTACTGTATAACCTGTTGATGAATTTCCTGTTACGCTATCAACGGTTGGAGCAGTCACTACTACTGGATCTGCTGGTGTTGTAAATGGTGTTGCTGTACTTTGGTTTCCAGAAGGGTCAGTCGCAACAGCTTTCAACTGTTCCACTGGCGTTGCTAAACCTGCTGGAATTGTTACTGTATAATTTCCACCAGCATCCGCTACCGCTGTACCGATCACTGTTCCACCTGTGTTCTTGATTGAAACGGTATCACCAGGTGTTGCTGTTCCCGTTACTGTGTAGCCTGTCGCTGAAGTTCCTGTTACTCCTGTTACTGTTGGGGCTGGAACTACCACTGGATCTGCTGGTGTTGTGAACGGTGTACCCGCACTTGTGTTTCCTGCTCCATCAGTTGCAGTTGCTGTTAATTGTTCATTCGGTGTTGCTGAACCTACTGGGATAACTACTGTGTAGTTTCCACTTGGATCGGCTGTTGCTGTTCCTACTACTGTGCCACCTGAATTCTTAATTGTCACTACATCACCCGCTGGTGCTGTTCCCGTTACTGTATAACCTGTTGATGAATTTCCTGTTACGCTATCAACGGTTGGAGCAGTCACTACTACTGGATCTGCTGGTGTTGTAAATGGTGTTGCTGTACTTTGGTTTCCAGAAGGGTCAGTCGCAACAGCTTTCAACTGTTCTACTGGCGTTGCTAAACCTGCTGGAATTGTTACTGTATAATTTCCACCAGCATCCGCTACCGCTGTACCGATCACTGTTCCACCTGTGTTCTTGATTGAAACGGTATCACCAGGTGTTGCTGTTCCCGTTACTGTGTAGCCTGTCGCTGAATTTCCTGTTACTCCTGTTACTGTTGGGGCTGGAACTACCACTGGATCTGCTGGTGTTGTGAACGGTGTACCCGCACTTGTGTTTCCTGCTCCATCAGTTGCTGTTGCTGTTAATTGTTCATTTGGCGTTGCTGAACCTACTGGGATAACTACTGTGTAGTTTCCACTTGGATCGGCTGTTGCTGTTCCTACTACTGTGCCACCTGAATTCTTAATTGTCACTACATCACCCGCTGGTGCTGTTCCCGTTACTGTATAACCTGTTGATGAATTTCCTGTTACGCTATCAACGGTTGGAGCAGTCACTATTACTGGATCTGCTGGTGTTGTAAATGGTGTTGCTGTACTTTGGTTTCCAGAAGGGTCAGTCGCAACAGCTTTCAACTGTTCCACTGGCGTTGCTAAACCTGCTGGAATTGTTACTGTATAATTTCCACCAGCATCCGCTACCGCTGTACCGATCACTGTTCCACCTGTGTTCTTGATTGAAACGGTATCACCAGGTGTTGCTGTTCCCGTTACTGTGTAGCCTGTCGCTGAAGTTCCTGTTACTCCTGTTACTGTTGGGGCTGGAACTACCACTGGATCTGCTGGTGTTGTGAACGGTGTACCCGCACTTGTGTTTCCTGCTCCATCAGTTGCTGTTGCTGTTAATTGTTCATTTGGCGTTGCTGAACCTACTGGGATAACTACTGTGTAGTTTCCACTTGGATCGGCTGTTGCTGTTCCTACTACTGTGCCACCTGAATTCTTAATTGTCACTACATCACCCGCTGGTGCTGTTCCCGTTACTGTATAACCTGTTGATGAATTTCCTGTTACGCTATCAACGGTTGGAGCAGTCACTACTACTGGATCTGCTGGTGTTGTAAATGGTGTTGCTGTACTTTGGTTTCCAGAAGGGTCAGTCGCAACAGCTTTCAACTGTTCCACTGGCGTTGCTAAACCTGCTGGAATTGTTACTGTATAATTTCCACCAGCATCCGCTACCGCTGTACCGATCACTGTTCCACCTGTGTTCTTGATTGAAACGGTATCACCAGGTGTTGCTGTTCCCGTTACTGTGTAGCCTGTCGCTGAATTTCCTGTTACTCCTGTTACTGTTGGGGCTGGAACTACCACTGGATCTGCTGGTGTTGTGAACGGTGTACCCGCACTTGTGTTTCCTGCTCCATCAGTTGCTGTTGCTGTTAATTGTTCATTTGGCGTTGCTGAACCTACTGGGATAACTACTGTGTAGTTTCCACTTGGATCGGCTGTTGCTGTTCCTACTACTGTGCCACCTGAATTCTTAATTGTCACTACATCACCCGCTGGTGCTGTTCCCGTTACTGTATAACCTGTTGATGAATTTCCTGTTACGCTATCAACGGTTGGAGCAGTCACTACTACTGGATCTGCTGGTGTTGTAAATGGTGTTGCTGTACTTTGGTTTCCAGAAGGGTCAGTCGCAACAGCTTTCAACTGTTCCACTGGCGTTGCTAAACCTGCTGGAATTGTTACTGTATAATTTCCACCAGCATCCGCTACCGCTGTACCGATCACTGTTCCACCTGTGTTCTTGATTGAAACGGTATCACCAGGTGTTGCTGTTCCCGTTACTGTGTAGCCTGTCGCTGAAGTTCCTGTTACTCCTGTTACTGTTGGGGCTGGAACTACCACTGGATCTGCTGGTGTTGTGAACGGTGTACCCGCACTTGTGTTTCCTGCTCCATCAGTTGCAGTTGCTGTTAATTGTTCATTCGGTGTTGCTGAACCTACTGGGATAACTACTGTGTAGTTTCCACTTGGATCGGCTGTTGCTGTTCCTACTACTGTGCCACCTGAATTCTTAATTGTCACTACATCACCCGCTGGTGCTGTTCCCGTTACTGTATAACCTGTTGATGAATTTCCTGTTACGCTATCAACGGTTGGAGCAGTCACTACTACTGGATCTGCTGGTGTTGTAAATGGTGTTGCTGTACTTTGGTTTCCAGAAGGGTCAGTCGCAACAGCTTTCAACTGTTCTACTGGCGTTGCTAAACCTGCTGGAATTGTTACTGTATAATTTCCACCAGCATCCGCTACCGCTGTACCGATCACTGTTCCACCTGTGTTCTTGATTGAAACGGTATCACCAGGTGTTGCTGTTCCCGTTACTGTGTAGCCTGTCGCTGAATTTCCTGTTACTCCTGTTACTGTTGGGGCTGGAACTACCACTGGATCTGCTGGTGTTGTGAACGGTGTACCCGCACTTGTGTTTCCTGCTCCATCAGTTGCTGTTGCTGTTAATTGTTCATTTGGCGTTGCTGAACCTACTGGGATAACTACTGTGTAGTTTCCACTTGGATCGGCTGTTGCTGTTCCTACTACTGTGCCACCTGAATTCTTAATTGTCACTACATCACCCGCTGGTGCTGTTCCCGTTACTGTATAACCTGTTGATGAATTTCCTGTTACGCTATCAACGGTTGGAGCAGTCACTATTACTGGATCTGCTGGTGTTGTAAATGGTGTTGCTGTACTTTGGTTTCCAGAAGGGTCAGTCGCAACAGCTTTCAACTGTTCCACTGGCGTTGCTAAACCTGCTGGAATTGTTACTGTATAATTTCCACCAGCATCCGCTACCGCTGTACCGATCACTGTTCCACCTGTGTTCTTGATTGAAACGGTATCACCAGGTGTTGCTGTTCCCGTTACTGTGTAGCCTGTCGCTGAAGTTCCTGTTACTCCTGTTACTGTTGGGGCTGGAACTACCACTGGATCTGCTGGTGTTGTGAACGGTGTACCCGCACTTGTGTTTCCTGCTCCATCAGTTGCTGTTGCTGTTAATTGTTCATTTGGCGTTGCTGAACCTACTGGGATAACTACTGTGTAGTTTCCACTTGGATCGGCTGTTGCTGTTCCTACTACTGTGCCACCTGAATTCTTAATTGTCACTACATCACCCGCTGGTGCTGTTCCCGTTACTGTATAACCTGTTGATGAATTTCCTGTTACGCTATCAACGGTTGGAGCAGTCACTATTACTGGATCTGCTGGTGTTGTAAATGGTGTTGCTGTACTTTGGTTTCCAGAAGGGTCAGTCGCAACAGCTTTCAACTGTTCCACTGGCGTTGCTAAACCTGCTGGAATTGTTACTGTATAATTTCCACCAGCATCCGCTACCGCTGTACCGATCACTGTTCCACCTGTGTTCTTGATTGAAACGGTATCACCAGGTGTTGCTGTTCCCGTTACTGTGTAGCCTGTCGCTGAAGTTCCTGTTACTCCTGTTACTGTTGGGGCTGGAACTACCACTGGATCTGCTGGTGTTGTGAACGGTGTACCCGCACTTGTGTTTCCTGCTCCATCAGTTGCTGTTGCTGTTAATTGTTCATTTGGCGTTGCTGAACCTACTGGGATAACTACTGTGTAGTTTCCACTTGGATCGGCTGTTGCTGTTCCTACTACTGTGCCACCTGAATTTTTAATTGTCACTACATCACCCGCTGGTGCTGTTCCCGTTACTGTATAACCTGTTGATGAATTTCCTGTTACGCTATCAACGGTTGGAGCAGTCACTACTACTGGATCTGCTGGTGTTGTAAATGGTGTTGCTGTACTTTGGTTTCCAGAAGGGTCAGTCGCAACAGCTTTCAACTGTTCCACTGGCGTTGCTAAACCTGCTGGAATTGTTACTGTATAATTTCCACCAGCATCCGCTACCGCTGTACCGATCACTGTTCCACCTGTGTTCTTGATTGAAACGGTATCACCAGGTGTTGCTGTTCCCGTTACTGTGTAGCCTGTCGCTGAAGTTCCTGTTACTCCTGTTACTGTTGGGGCTGGAACTACCACTGGATCTGCTGGCGTTGTGAATGAAGTTCCTGCACTTGTATTGCCTGCTCCGTCAGTTGCAGTTGCTGTTAATTGTTCATTCGGTGTTGCTGAACCTACTGGGATAACTACTGTGTAGTTTCCACTTGGATCGGCTGTTGCTGTTCCTACTACTGTGCCACCTGAATTCTTAATTGTCACTACATCACCAGGTGTTGCTGTTCCCGTTACTGTATAACCTGTTGATGAATTTCCTGTTACGCTATCAACGGTTGGGGCAGTCACTACTACTGGATCTGCTGGTGTCGTAAATGGTGTTGGTGTACTTTCTGAAGTACCATCGGTAGCTACGGCATTTAATGATTCACTAGCTGTCGCTTGTCCTTGAGGAATTGTAATCGTAAAATTGCCACTTCCATCTGCTACTCCTGTACCAATTACTGTCCCACCTGAGTTACGAATTTCTACTGTATTTCCAGCCGTCGCAGTACCTGTTACTGTATAGCCAGTAGTTGAAGTTCCTGTTGTGTTTGTAACTACTGGTGGTGCTATTACTGCTGCATCTGCTGGTGTTGTGAATGGTGTAGGTATACTTTCGTTAGCGCCAGATTTCGCTACAGCATTTAATGATTCGCTAGCTGTTGCTTGTCCTTGAGGAATTGTAATCGTAAAATTGCCACTTCCATCTGCTACTCCTGTACCAATTACTGTCCCACCTGAGTTACGAATTTCTACTGTATTTCCAGCCGTCGCAGTACCTGTTACTGTATAGCCAGTAGTTGAAGTTCCTGTTGTGTTTGTAACTACTGGTGGTGCTATTACTGCTGCATCTGCTGGTGTTGTGAATGGTGTAGGTATACTTTCGTTAGCGCCAGACTTCGCTACAGCATTTAATGATTCGCTAGCTGTTGCTTGTCCTTGAGGAATTGTAATTGTGAAATTACCACTTCCATCCGCTACTGCTGTACCAAGCACTGTTCCACTCGCATTACGAATTTCTACTGTATTTCCAGCTGTTGCGGTACCCGTTACTGTGTATCCAGTAGTTGAATTTCCTGATGTGCCCGTGACTACTGGTGGTGCTACTACTACTGCTGTGCCAGAATAATAAATATTTGAAACACCGTTAGCAGTGTTGATTAAACCTACATCAATAACATCTGCTTTAACAACAGTACCAACAAATTTAGCATCTAAGTTTTGAGATAGGCTTGTAGGACTAACAACGGTTGTTGGAATTGTAACGGTTGTTGATCCTAGAACTGAAGCATCTGCTAATTGATTAACACCTGCGCCACCAAGACCTACTAATGGTAAGGCTAGATTTATTGCTGTATCTACAGCTCCTTTAACAGGCAATAAGGCAGCATTGATAGTCCCAGCTATGATATTAGTAGGAAGACTAGTACCTGAAGCTTGTAAAGCGTCAACAGCGGCTTTCAAATCTTGTAAAAGAGAAGAAACATTCTGCGCTAAAACTAAGCCTAGTCCATCATCTATATTTGCTTGGATATATGAACCATCTGCTGAAAGTGTTGCTGTAGAAGTAAACTGTGCACTACCAAAATTTTGAAGATTATTTAAAGCATCTATCTTTTGATTAACGGTGGTTAGGTTTAAATTTACACCGGTTAAACTACCTAATGAACCACCAACAATATTGGTTAAAAGAGTTGATAAATCGTTGACCGCATTCAAAGTTCCTGTTAAGAATGTTAAATCAGAAACAGTCAACGTAACATTTGTATCAATTTGCGCTGCTCCATTTGGAGAAACACGCCCGTTTAATTCATTCGGAATAGCCAAAACTGCTTGTTTTGTTCCACTTGTGATAACAGATCCACCAATTAACTCACTTCCAGAAATTGTAAAATCAACATTTTGGGAGGAGCCATCAGCAGCCCAACGATTTGCAGTAGTAGTTCCACTGTTATTTGAACTGGTAATATTAGATAAGATTTCTGCATCTAATATTGCCGCAGAAGCTGTAATTCCTCCTGGTAAGTAAAATGACAATGGAGCAGTTAATGGTGCTATAACTAAACTACTTGTCAACACTAATGATAATGCACGGTATTTATTTTGTTTTTTTGATTTATTGATTTTTTTCTTTTTTTGCTTATCATTTTTCATAATTATCCCCCTCTGACTTTTAAACTGATATCACATAAAAAACAAATAGAAGCTCGCTAAAACAAAAATTAAACACTCTCCTTTCATGATATGAACAACACGAAATATATATAAGCTTCTACCTATGGATTTTATAACCTTTATAATATTTTTGGAAATGATATGAATCGAAAATACTTATTTTTTTTTAATTAAAATTAAATAACGAATGTGAATATAACGAAAATGATTCAAAAAGACTGTTTTAACAACATTTACAAATCATGTATATACTACTTTAAATTTAATCAAAATAATTTATCAACAATACACGTTATTAATGAATTAATATGTTCGTCTATCGAAAAAACGTGTTAGCGCTAACATTTGAAGGTGATTAAAAATAATAAAAACTAAAAGAGAGAAACAGTTTTATTTCTTGCTATTTTTATGAATTTAAATGTTTTAAGTATTATTTTCATATGGCGTTTTTAATAATGGGTACACTGACTGTTTTATTCCAAAAGATAGATCAGGGGAAAGCTATAGCTAATCCTACAAAAAAATCATATCTTACAGGATTCTGCTTAATCGAGGTTCTGTCAACTGTAATTAGACCGATCCCATCCGAGGTGACGTTCCCTAATTTTGTTGACATGTAGACAATTCATTCTATTTGCAGCATCTCATTCTTGTTTACCCACTAAGTGTCACAAAAAAATGAGATAAAATATAAAAATCCCACATAAAAAAACTAGAGTTGCGAAAAACTTACAACTCTAGTCTTAATTTATTAATTTTTAGCAATATCTTTTAATGCAGCTTGAGCTAACAGATTTAAATAGTTCCAAGGTCGATCAAAATGGGGTTGGAAAAAGAAGTCTGATAGGGCCAAATCTTCAACAGTCATTTTATTTTGAACAGCTAACGACAATGTATTAGCGGATTGAGTAATATCGTATTTAGACATTAATTGTCCGCCGACGATGCGATTTGTTCCTTTTTCATAAACTAATTCCATCATCACATTTTCAGTTGTCGGCATAAACTCTGGGCGATAATTATCTTCGAATTGAGTTGCTGATACGTCTAAATTGTTCATTTTTGCACTTTCTAAGGTAACACCTGTTGAACCGATTTTCCAGCCAAACAAGTATAGACCAGAAGTCCCTTGTGTTCCACGATAAGCTAATTTTTGCTCGATTAAATTATAGCCGACTAACATACCTTGGCGAACTGCGTTTGTCGCTAAGGGAATATAATTAGTTGTTTCACTTGGATTATAGTGTACAACTGCACTATCACCGGCAGCAAGAATGTCGGGATTGCTTGAGCGCATAAATTTATCTACTACGATAGCTCCATTTGGTAACATATCTACTTTGTCCTTAAGCAAAACAGTATTGGGAGTAAATCCAACACACATGATGACCATGTCAGCATCAAATTCTTGACTAGGTGTAATTACTTTATTCACATGTCCGTGTTCATCAGCCTTAAATTCTTTAACATTTTCACCTAATGCCAATGTTACACCACGATCTACCAGTTCTTTTTCCAAGACGTCTGTGAAGGGCTTATCCAAATATTTATTCAAAATACGATCCAGACCATCTATCAATGTAACTTCTTTTCCTGATTCTACGAAAGCTTCTACTAACTCAATACCAATGTATCCGCCACCGACAACGACAACTTTTTTCGCCTCTTTTGCTCGTTCAATGATAATATTTGCTTGATTATAGTTTTTACATAATAAGATATTGTCAGATTCAATTCCTTTGATTGGCGGAATGATTGGCCATGAGCCAGTTGTCATTACTAATTTATCATAAGAAACGATTTCTTCAACACCAGTGTGTAAATTTTTTGCAGTAACTGTTTTATGATTAACGTCTATTGTTTCGACTTCATGCTCCATTTTTACTGTAGCTCCAAGTGCCGCAAGTTCTTCAGGACTTGAATAAAACAAGCTGCTAGCTTCTTTCACGACTCCTCCTACATATAGAGCAATCCCGCAAGATAAAAATGATACATTATCATTTCGTTCATAAACGGTTACCTCCGCATTTGGGTGATTTGTTAAAATACTTTTGACTGCAGCTGTTCCTGCATGCGTACATCCTACGACTACGACTTTCATTTTGTAAATCCCTTCTTTCAAGTTAAATTTTTCACCAAGCAACGTATTATGAGCCGCGTGGTCTAGTAAAAATATAACAAACTGAGACCCTACATTCGAGTTCTTTGCTTGTGAATCTTAAACTTATTTTTTCACAAACTTTTCGTTTTTTAACTATTTTTTCATTATAACAAGCTGTATAAAGTATAGAATTCCCTGTGTTAAAACAAAAAAAACTGAGAAACATTAATTTCTCAGCTTGTGAATATAAGTTGTTATTTATTAACTGCCGCAATAATTTCTATTTCAATTAGAACATCTTTAGGCAATCGGGCTACTTCAACAGCAGAACGAGCGGGAAGATGATCAACGAAGGCTTTTGAATAAACGCCATTAAATGCAACAAAGTCATCCATATTTTTTAAGAAGCATGTTGTTTTAACCACATGATCAAAATCACTGCCAACTTCATTTAAGATGGCTTCGATATTTTTCAACACTTGTTTGGTTTGTTCTTCGATTGTTATCCCAACAACCTCTCCTGTTTCAGGACTTAAAGGAACTTGTCCTGAAGCAAACAACAGCCCATTAATTATATTGCCTTGTACATAAGGTCCAATCGCTTTTGGTGCGTTATCTGTATGAATTGATTTCATATTATCCCTCATTTCATTTTTTTTCTTTTGCCTGACAATCTGGGCATAGCCCATATAACTCTAAGCGATGTTCGTTGATTTCAAAACCCGTTAGCTTACTTGCAGCCATTTCCACATCTTCCAAACCTGGATAGTGAAAATCAACAATTTTGCCACAGCTTTGACAGATGGCATGGTAGTGTTTTTTTGAACTAAAATCAAAACGACTTGATGAATCACCATAATTCATTTCTTGAACAAAACCTATATCTGTAAATAGACGTAAATTATTATAAACAGTTGCAACGCTCATATTCGGAAAGCGATCTTCTAGTGAACGATAAATCTCATCCGCAGTTGGATGGCTGTGATTCTCAATTAGATATTCTAAAATTGCATATCTTTGAGGAGTAATACGAATATTGGCTTCTTTTAATTCTTCAAGCGCGTTCTTTACCAATATGTTATCCATTTTGTTCCCCTCCCAGTCTTTCTTTTCTTAAATGATACTATTTCTAATCTATCTTGACAAGAATAATTGAATAATAAAATGTGAAATATCGAATTTATCTCTGATTTACGTTTAAAAAAATGAAATTATATACATTATGAATAGAATATGTAAAAAGAGAGCTAAATATACTGTGCTCTCTTTTTTTGATAAATAATTACTCTGAAAAATGATAAAGCGCAGTTGAAAGATATCTTTCACCATTATCTGGAATAACCGTTAACACTTTTTTACCCGCACCTAATTCTTTAGCAACTTCGATAGCAGCATTCACTGCAGCACCAGCTGATATTCCGGCTAGTATTCCTTCTTCCGTTGCTAATTTTCTAGCAGTCTCCATTGCAGAGTCGCTTGGTACATCCATTACTTTTTCGTAAATGTCTGTATCTAAAATCTTCGGAATAAATCCCGCACCAATCCCTTGTATTTTATGCGGTGCTGGAGTTCCACCTTCTAAAACTGGCGATTCAGTGGGTTCAACTGCAATGATCGAAATTTTAGGATAAACGCGTTTTAATTCCCTGCCAACACCTGTTATTGTGCCACCAGTACCTACACCTGCAACAAATGCGTCTAATCCTGAAGGTCCAAATGCATCTTGGATCTCTCTTCCTGTTGTTTTTTCGTGTACTTCCGAATTTGCGGGATTATCAAATTGCATTGGCATGAAGTAACCATCTTTTTTCGCTAGTTCAGTTGCTTTGGCGATTGCCCCTTTCATTCCTTCTGAACCTGGAGTCAACAGCAATTCAGCGCCATATGCTTGCATCAACTTTTGACGTTCTACACTCATCGTATCTGGCATAACAATCAAAACGTTATACCCTTTCGCTGCACCTACCATTGCCAAACCAATTCCTGTATTCCCGCTTGTAGGCTCAACAATCGTATCCCCCATTTTTAGCTCTCCATTTAGTTGCGCTTTGTTAATCATATTTAATGCGACACGATCTTTAACACTTCCACCAGGATTAAAATATTCTAGTTTTACGTAAACGTCAGCCGCACCAGCAGGAACTAAGTTGTTTAATTTTACAATAGGGGTTTTACCAATCAATTCTGTAACTGAATTAAAAATTTGGGCCATCACACATTCCTCCATTTTCATTTTTTCTGTCATTTTCTTATTTTATAATAGCTCATATAAAGCCATCTGGCTATCGTTTTGCTATTGTAAGCTAATTGATAGGCACTCTTTAAACAAATTTAATAAAAGTATTGTATAGTAGAAGAGTCTTTAAAAATGAAAATAGGAGTACTCATAAATGAAAATTATAAATATCAGCCCACGAGGTTATTGTTATGGTGTCGTAGACGCTATGGTCATTGCTAGAAATGCCTCTTTAGATGAAACCTTACCTCGTCCGATCTACATATTAGGAATGATCGTGCATAATAAACATGTTACTGATGCGTTTGAAAGCATTGGTATTCATACGTTAGAAGGGGAAAATCGTGAAGAAATTTTATCGAAAGTTGATCGCGGAACAGTAATTTTTACTGCTCACGGAACATCACCTAAAGTAAAAGAATTAGCAATCGAAAAAGGCTTAACTGTGATTGATGCTACGTGTCCAGATGTAATGATCACACATGAATTAATTGCCGAAAAAGTTTCTGAAGGCTATGAAATTATCTACATCGGAAAGAAAAATCACCCTGAACCTGAAGGCGCACTTGGCGTTTCTCCAGAACATGTTCATCTAGTGTCTAATGCGCAAGAAATTTCTAATTTAACACTCGATGCTAAAAAAATCTTTGTAACAAACCAAACAACAATGAGTCAATGGGATGTTAGTGACTTAATGGATGCCATTCAAGAGAAATATCCTCATGTTCTTATTCACAAAGACATTTGTAAAGCAACTCAAGTAAGGCAAGAAGCAGTCGTTGAACAAGCTCAAGGATGTGATTTGACCATCGTTGTAGGTGATCCGAAAAGTAATAACAGTAATCGTTTAGCTCAAGTGTCTATCGAACAAGCAAACGTTCCAGCACATCGAATCTCTGACGTATCACAAATTGATCCTGCTTGGTTGATAGGCGTCAATCAAATCGCAGTGACAGCGGGAGCTTCAACGCCTACGCAAATTGTTCGTGAAGTCATTGAATATTTGAAGAATTTCGATGAACATGATACAACTACTTACAAACAAAGCTCAACAACAACTGCTGAAGCGATTCTGCCTAGACCAAGAATCAAAGATTTAACTAAGAATCGACAACGTCGTCTAGAAGAATTACGCGCTGGAAAAAGATAAAAAAATTCTCGAAAATCATTGTCACATATGACGTTGATTTTCGAGAGTTTAAATTTTATGCAATTTGTAAAACTTGGCCTACTGTGATCAATTCAGCTGACAAACCGTTAAGTGTCATCAGTTGGTCTACTGAAAGACCATTCTTTTCTGCAATCGCCCACAAAGTGTCCCCAGAAGCAACCGTATAAGTAGTACCACTAGCATTTGCTACACTGGCACTGCTTTGCCCAAGCGCAGTTAAGTCAAATGTTGTATTCCCACTTGTTGATGCGCTGTCGGGGGTACCCCAATCATAATCAGTTAAGTTATATGTCGCTATCAGCCAGTTTAATTTACTGGCGTAATTAGGATCTGTAGCGTAGCGTCCAGCTAAAGCTGCAGTAGCATCTGTATAATTTGAGGTGTTACTCTTCCAAACGCCATAGTAGTGATAATTTCCGCTAGATGCCATTGTTGTTCTAAGAACGTTGGCATGATCTTGGAACGATTCAGCGTATGATGGATAACTCCTAAATGGTTCATTCACTGTAACCCATTCACCATTTAAGTATTCTGAGGTAGGCATATAAACTGTTTGACCACCGTAGCTACCTTTCACACCAAATAAATTATAGTTCGGTGCCGCAGCCAAACCAGATGTACCATAACTACTTTCAAGTAAAGCTTGAGCAATCATTACAGATGCATATAAATCATTTGCACTTGCAACTGAAGCAGCTGAATAGGCGATAGAATCAATAAATGCTTGTTGAGACGCTGCTCCTTGTTGTTCTGCTTGTACACTTATAGGTAATAAATTACTTGCAACAGGAAGAAAAACTAGCGAAGTTCCTACTGCAGCTGCAATTTTCTTACTGCTGATCACACGTTCTTTATGCTGGTGCCTACTACTTCTTGTTTTTTTCTCTTCCATCCTTTTGCTCCTCCTCGATAGAACATCATGCCATTATTCTACTAGGGGATCTTTTTATAAACAATTATTTAGCCTTTAAACTTTAACTTTTAAAACTGGTGTAATCTTGATGAAATGTTTGTTTTATTGATTACTGAAATTTTGTTTTAATGTTTTGACATACTGTAGGTTATTCATTGATTTTTCAATACAAAAACACAATCACAGCTTTTTTATTAAAAAATCTTTCATTTTATTGTTAAATTTTTCTATTATTTCAATTTCATTACATTTATTTCTTAAAAACCTAATATTATAAGAAACAGATAAAATTAAAAAAAAGGACAGCTTTTAGCCGTCCTTTTTTAGTTTACAAACTGTTATATTTTGAAACAACGTTTTCAGTTGTAAAACCGAATTCGTTCAATACTAAATCGCCAGGTGCAGAAGCACCAAAGTGATTAATTGTTACAGTTGTACCTGCTGTGCCTACATAACGTTCCCATCCAAATGGTGATGCTGCCTCAATTGCTACTCGTTTTGTTATTTCTGATGGTAAAACAGATTCTTTATAGTCAGCTGTTTGTTTTTCAAATAAATCAAAACTTGGCATTGAAACAACAGAAACGTCTTTACCTTGTTCAGCAAGTGCTTTTTGAGCTTCGATGGCTAAGTTGACTTCTGAGCCAGTTGCAATTAAAATCCCTTCAGGCTTCCCACCTTGTTGCGGAGAAATTACATACGCACCTTTTTGAACAAACTCATCTGCTTTTTCTTTAGTCCCTTCAATTACTGGTAAGTTTTGTCGACTTAGAACTAAAACTGTTGGGGCATCTTTTGTTGTCATCGCAATTTTCCAAGCAGCAACAGTTTCATTACCATCTGCTGGACGTAACACTTGTACACCAGGCATACAGCGAATGCTTGCTAGTTGTTCTACAGGTTCATGTGTTGGACCATCTTCTCCAACAGCTACAGAATCATGTGTTAGTACGTAAGTTACTGGCGTATGTTGAATAGCAGCTAGACGAACTGCCGGACGTAAATAATCGGTAAAAACAAAGAATGTTCCGCCGTACACACGACTACCACCATGTAATTGAATCCCATTCATTGCAGCTGCCATTGCAAATTCACGAACACCGAACCAAATATTGCGCCCTTCATATTGTCCAGGTTCAAAATCTTTTTCTGCTGCAACCATTGTGTTATTAGATGCTGATAAATCGGCAGAACCACCCCAGAAACTTGGAACAGCTTTCGAAATCGCTTGAATCGTTTCTTTACTTGTAACACGGCTAGCCGCACTTGATCCTACCTCATATGTTGGCAACTCGCTATCCCAATTTTCAGGAAGCTCATCAGCGAAAGCTTGCTGAAATTGTTTTGCTAATTCAGGATGCTGTTTTGTATAGTTTTCAAACATTTCATTCCATTTATCTTCAGCTTTGCCGCCTTCGTCGACCATTGTTTCCTTGAAGCGAGCAGCAACTTCTTCTGGAACTGTGAAATCTGGATAATCCCAACCATAAACAGCTTTTGCAGCAGTAATTCCTTCTGCTCCGATTGGCGCGCCATGAACAGAAGATGTTCCTTCTTTCGGTGCACCATAACCAATGACTGTTTTGACTTCAATCAATGTTGGTTTATCAGATTCAGCTTTTGCAGCTTCAATTGCTCTAGAAATTTCTTCTAAATCATTGCCATCTTTTACTAAAATATGTTGCCAACCGTATGCTTCATAGCGAGCACCTACATTTTCAGTAAAGGCTTTTGATGTCGGTCCATCCAAAGAGATGTCATTTGAATCGTATAACACAATCAGTTTGCCTAATTTCATATGTCCAGCCATTGAACTAGCTTCTTGAGAAACACCTTCCATCAAGTCACCATCTCCACATAATGCATACGTGTAGTGATCAATGACAGGGAAACTATCACGATTGTAGACAGCCGCTGTATGCGCTTCTGCCATCGCCATACCAACAGCCATCGCAATCCCTTGACCTAAAGGCCCTGTAGTTGCTTCAACACCATCTGTATGATGCACTTCTGGATGCCCAGGAGTTTTGCTGTCCCATTGACGGAAACTTTTCAGATCATCCATTGTTACACCATAGCCGGCTAAGTGAAGCAAGCTGTATAGCATTGCTGACCCATGTCCCGCTGAAAGAATAAAACGGTCTCTATCGACCCAATTTGTTGATGTTTTAGGATTTACTTTTAAGTGTTTTGTCCATAGTGCATAAGCCATTGGGGCAGCACCCATTGGTAAGCCTGGGTGACCTGAGTTTGCTTTTTGAACTGCTTCGATACTTAATGTGCGAATCGTGTTGACGCCTAACTGATCAGTGTTGTCGAACAAAAAAATCATCTCCTATTTAGGTTTTTTTTACCTTTATTAACTATATTTTAGCTTATTTCGTTTATGAAAGCAATTACTTTTAGTAAAAAAAACCAAAATTATTTTCTGTTATGCAAACCTTTTGCTTTTTGAATCTTTTTCAATTTTTCTGGAGTTACATCATTTCCTTTAGGGTCAACAACTTTCATTCCTTCAATATGATGACGCATTCCACCTCTAAAAGCAGCTAAATATTCCTGACGAAGGACTTTTTGTTCTTCTTTTTCTTTTTCTGTCAATTGCTTTTCCTTCGCTTTTTTAGCTAGTTCATTGATGCGATTCATTTTTTCTGATGATAACATACTTATCCTCCCTATGTTTAAAAGCAAAATGAACTTGTAAAATTGTACAAGTTTACTTCCAAGTCTTATCTTATAAGATGAACACGAAAAAAACAACTATATTCCAACTAAAAACAAAGAATATCCAAGCTTTCCAACCGAAATACACCTTCCTCCACTCTTTTATTTCTGTAAAAAATGACATTTTAAAAAAACACGAACGCTTGTTTGATTTCAAAGTAGGATTATGGTACACTAGAAATATAAAGCGAAAGAAGGTGCGGGTTTTGGTGAAACGTACAGACACAAGACAAATTGAAGTACTAAAATATATATATGAGCAAGTTGAACTTAAAGGCTATCCCCCCACTGTTCGGGAAATTGGAAAAGCAGTAGATCTTTCCTCTACCTCCACTGTTCATGGACATTTAGCACGTTTAGAGAAAAAAGGATTGATTTTACGTGACCCTACTAAACCAAGAGCCATCGAGCTTACCCCAGAAGGTCTTGAACGAATCGGTGTCCAACCGACAGTGATTCCTATGTTAGGAGTGGTTACAGCTGGAGAACCGATTTTAGCAGTTGAGGAAGCTTCTGACTTTTTCCCACTTCCACCCGATTTAAAATCAGAAGAAAATACATTGTTTATGTTAACGATTAGAGGTGAAAGTATGATCAACGCCGGCATCCTTGATGGTGACCAGGTGATTGTTCGTAAACAAGCTTCCGCTCTAAATGGAGATATCGTTATCGCTATGACCGACGAGGATGAAGCTACTTGCAAGCGATTCTTTAAAGAGTTTGATCATATTCGCTTACAACCAGAAAATGATGCTTTAGAACCAATTATATTAGAAAATGTAAGTATTTTAGGGAAAGTTGTTGGCTTATACCGCAATCATATTTAAATAAACAAAAAAACATACTATTCTGGTATGTTTTTTGTTTTTCCAAATTTTTATTCAATCGCAACTTTTCTTTGATAAGTTTCAAACTGATAAGGATATTGATTTTTTTCGTCACGCTCTCCCTCACTGAGGTTGATCATCGTCCACTCATCCCAAGAAACCTCAGGAAATTGTGTATCTCCTTCAAACGTATAGAAAATAACTGTACGATATAAGACATCACAATAAGGTAAAAATTCCTCGTAAACAGCTGACCCACCTGCGATAAAAGTAATTCCGGAAAAGGCTTCTGCATACTTCACTACCTCATCAACTGTGTGAAAAACTTTTACGCCATTCGCTTGATAACTTGGATCGCTCGTGAGAACAATCGTTTGACGATTAGGTAGGGGGCTTGCCCCCATCCCTTCAAACGTTTTTCTCCCCATAACAATCGTGTTATTTTCAGTCATCTGTTTAAAAAACTTTAAATCATTTGGCAGATGCCAAGGTAATTGATTATCTTTACCAATTGTCCCTTGTTCATCTTGCGCCCATATGGCTGCTAGCATTGGAGTGCTCCTTTCAAATTAAACGGCAATTGGCGCCTTGATTGCAGGATGAGGATCATACCCTTCAATAATAATGTCTTCCATTTCAAAATCAAAAACAGATTGTTTCTCTAGATTTAATTTTAGCGTTGGAAATGAGCGGATCTCTCTAGTCAACTGTTCGTTCATCTGATCAATATGATTGTTGTAAAGATGAGCGTCTCCTAACGTATGAACAAAGTCTCCCACCTCTAAGCCTGTTTCATGAGCAATTAAGTGTGTTAATAAGGCGTAGCTGGCAATATTAAATGGAACACCTAAAAACACATCACCGCTGCGTTGGTACAACTGGCAACTCAGTTTCCCATCATTGACGTAAAATTGAAACATTGTATGACAAGGCGGCAAGGCCATGGACGGCACATCTTCTGGATTCCATGCCGAAACAATCAAACGACGAGAATCAGGTGTTTGTTTAATCATTTTAATCACATTTTTTAACTGATCAATGAAGCTGCCGTCTTTTGTTTCCCAATGACGCCATTGTGCACCATAGATATTACCTAATTCACCGTGTTTTGCTGCAAATGATTCGTCAATCAAAATCTTTTCACAAAATGTTTCATGTTCTTTTTCATATTGTTCCTTAAAGAGTTCATCTGTCAATACTCGATGTCCAAAATCTGTCATATCAGGTCCTTGATAATCGTCACTTTTTATATACCGTTCAAAAGCCCATTCATCCCAGATATGGTTATTATGCTGTAAAAGATAACGAATATTTGTATCGCCTTTTAAAAACCATAGCAACTCGCTTTTGATTAAGCCAAAGGGAACTCTTTTTGTTGTTAGTAAAGGAAATCCTTTTGATAGATCAAAACGCATTTGGTGACCAAAAATACTTCGAGTTCCAGTCCCCGTACGATCTCCTTTCAAGTGACCTTTTTCTAAAATAGTACGACCTAATGCCAAGTAAGCTTCTTCCATCTATTATTGCCTCCTAGTTTTCTACAAATTCACTTAAATATTCCCAGCGTTCCATTTTTTCTTCCAAGATTTGCTCTACATGATTTAATTCGGATTGTAATTCTTGTAATTTGGTAAAATCGTCTCCTTGATGATTCATTTCCTCTGTAAGTTCTTCAACTTTTTCCTCAAGCTCACCAATCTCTGACTCAATGGTCTCCCATTCTTTTTGTTCCATATAAGTCAATTTCACTTTTTCTTTTTTCTCAACAACTTTTATCGGCTTTGTATCAGCTTTGATTGTTTGCTTTAGTTGTTCTTTTTGTTCCATCAAATAATCACTCATTGAGCCAAAATAGGTTGTGATTTGTCCATTTCCTTTGAAAACAAGTAACTTCTCCATTGTTTTATCCAAAAAATAACGGTCATGAGAAACGGCAATCACAGCGCCTTTAAAAGTCTGAATGTAATCTTCTAATATAGTCAATGTATCAATATCTAGGTCATTTGTCGGCTCGTCCAATAATAACACATTCGGCTGACTAATTAATAATTTTAGCAAGTACAATCGTCGTTTTTCGCCTCCAGATAGTTTACCAATCACCGTACCATGCATAAAACGGGGAAAAAGAAAACGTTCCAGCAACTCAGCTACGCTAATGTTAGTTCCATCTGTCCGCTGTACTTGTTCTGCAGCTTCCTGCAGATAAGCAATCATTCGCTGGTTTGGGTCCATTGCCTCGTTTTGCTGTGTATAATAAGCAAGTCGGACAGTTTCGCCTATAGAATATATTCCACTATCTAATTGTAAACGTCCCGCCAATATATTCAATAATGTAGATTTTCCAGCGCCATTTTTACCTGTAATACCTATTCGGTCTTTCGCTTGAATAAGTAAATTGAATTCATTTAAAATCGTTTTCGTTTCAATTTGAAAATGTCCATTTTTGATTTCTAAAACCTTTTTCCCTAATCTTTGTGTGGCCACGTCGATTTCAAGCTGACTTTTTTGATTGACTTGATGCAGATTTTCTTTCAAGTCTTGGAAACGGTCTTGTCTGGCTTGTTGTTTTGTTCCACGAGCTTTAACGCCTGCACGCATCCATTCTAGCTCTTGTTTGTATAACTGCTTACGTTTATCTTCTTGTTCCAGCTCGACTCTTTCGCGTTCTGCTTTTGCCAAGATATACGCTTCGTAATTTCCTTTATACTCATACAATTTTCCAAAAGACAATTCAAAAATCCGATTAGTTACGCGGTCTAAAAAATAGCGATCATGGGTGACCATTAAAATTGCACCGCGATAACTATTCAAAAAACTTTCAAGCCAATTTATCGCTTCATAATCCAGATGATTTGTCGGTTCATCTAACAATAGCAAGTCTGGAGATTCAATTAGTACTTGCGCCAAACTAACCCGCTTTTTTTGGCCGCCAGATAACTCACCAATTTTTTTATGCAGTGTTTCGATACCCAATTTTTGCAGAATAATTTTAGCATCTGTATCTGCTGTCCATGCGTCTTCTCGATTCATTCGTTCTTCCGCTTGTGTATATTGTTTTTGCGCTTGTTCGCTGTTCCCATCATTTGCCAAAGCCAGCAATGCTAGTTCATAATTTTTTACTGCTTGAATAATAGGTGTCTCACCTTGAAAAACAGCTTCAACTACTGTCAGCTCTGGATCAAATTCTTGGTCTTGAGAAAGATACCCAATTTGGTACTCATTTGGTTGTAATACAGACGCTCCATCTCCATCCCCACTATCTTTCCCTGCTAGGATAGATAATAAACTTGTTTTACCTGTTCCGTTAGTGCCGATTAATCCAATGCGATCTTTATCATGAATATGAAAAGAAATCTGATCAAACAAAGTTTTCTCGCCATACGTTTTAGTTAATTCATTTACTTTTAATTCTTTCATCTACTCACGCCCTTTTCATCCTGCTTATTGTATCAAAAAAACCTGAAAAAAAGAAGCTAGTTCTCCTCACTAGCTTCCTTTTTTATTTTTTTGCTTAATTCCTTAAATGGAATAGTGTTAGAAACGTCATTGATTGAATACGATTCTAATAGATTCACATTTTTACGATATTCATTCGCTTCTAAAGAAGATATCTTTTCAGCAATTTCATATTCATCAATGGCTTTACGCTCTTCTTGGTAACCAATCAATAGCTCTTTCACATAATTCGATTGAGAACGAACAATAAAAGAATCTATAAATGTTCCATCTTCTAGGCGTTGAGCAAATTGTAATCGTCCATCAATAAAGAAACGGATGATTTCATCATCATAAACACCTTTTAAATTATCCAAACTTTTTAGAATAACTTCTGTATTCTGTAAAAATACCTGTCGTACATTTTCTAGTTCTTCTTTTCGAAACTCTCTACGATTTTCTTCATCTTTTCTTGCAAAAACAATCTTAGGATGGACAAAAAAAGCGATGATTTGTCGAGCAAATAACAACCAAAAACCGATAATTGACAGTAATTGTCTTGCAATTGATCGTTCCATTCTAGAAATCAAACGTTCATACAAACGATACCCTTCAATACCAATTTCTTTTTGTCGGAAACTTTCTTCCAAACCGTCCCTTTCAATCGAAACGATTAACGCTCTTAATTCTTGGACTTCTTGACGTTGATCAGAAGGCAATTGTTCAATATATAATTCCTTCATACGATCTTGGTAGTTTTCGATCACAACATTCATTTCGACTTGAGGATCTTCATGATTGATTCTTTTCAGCTTTTCAATTACATCTCGAAGCAAGGAAATTCCTTCTGTATTATAGCTTTCAATTTCATCTGACTCCGTTAGGAAAGGTAAAACAACGATTCCTCCTACTAATGTGACTAAGATCACACAAGCAGTGATAAAGAGTAACAACGATCGTTCTGGAAAAGCTTGCCCATTCAACGTTAATGGTAAAATAAAAATAGTGGCCAAACTGACGGTTCCTTTTACACCAGCAAATGTCAAAATCAGCATTTCATTCATTGCACTCCAGAGATTTTTGATCCCTTTTCTCACACTGTAAATGACAACAATTGAGAAGAAGCGGGCAATGAATAATGTTGCACTAAGCAATAAAACAACGACCATCAAAAAACTATTAGAATAGGTTTCGCTATTCCAAATAGGCGAAAACACTTGTGACAACTCAATACCTAAAAAAAGAAAAACAAGGGCATTCAATGTGAATGTTAGTGTGTTCCAAGTACTTTCAGAAACGCTAGACAGCTCCGCTTCAAACAATGATACTTTTTTAAAACTTGCTGCCTGCATAACACCTGCTACAACTGCAGCGATAATTCCTGAGACATGAAACAATTCAGCAACCATATAAGCTAAAAACGGTAACAATAATTCTAACAATAAATAGCCTGTCACATCCCTAGCTGAAGCTTTTTCCAATATTAAAACTACTTGTCGTTTAATTAACACTAGCGCAGCACCAACCAGGGCTCCACCAACGCTGGAAACGACTAACGTCATTCCAGCATCCGCTGCTGAAAAACTCCCTGTTAATAATGCGGCTAACGCAAATTGAAAGGCTGTAACGCCAGAAGCATCATTGATCAATGCTTCTCCTTCTAAGATATGCATCGCTTTAGGAGGTATTTGGATTTTTCCAGATAAAGACCCAACAGCTACTGCATCTGTAGGACCTAAGGCAGCTCCCAAGGCAAAACATGCCGCAAGCGGCAATGCAGGAATAATCATATGTAACGCCCAACCTACACTTACAAGTGTGATTAAAACACCGACAAATGCCAAAAATAAAATAACGCTAAAATTTTTCATTGTTGCAGAAATGTCGTTTCGTTGCCCTTCGCGAAACAGTAAAGGCGCAATAATCATGACTAAGAATATTTCTGGTTCAAACGTTATTTCACGTCCAATATCGGTCAATCCAATTAAAATCCCGACAATGATTTGCATTATTGGCAAAGGAATAATCGGAATAATGCGATTGAATACATTTGAAAAGGTGATTGCAAAAACAAAAACAATAATTAAATTAACAAACTCCAACTCGTATCTCCCTTCTTAAATTATTGATCTATCTGCTTACCTAAATAACGTAACAATTTTTCTTTCTTACAATTTATTTTCTTTTCTACAAGCTCTAGTTCTTTCCCTTTTTCACAAAGCTCTAATTGTGCACGACGGGCTTCTAAGCGCAATAAATCTGATTTAACTAATTCGATTTTTTTATAGTTTATAAAGTTTCTTTTTTGATTTGATGTTCCCATTCAGCTTTTTTTCAGGAGGCAACTCTTTGTATTTTTCGCGCAATTCAGCAATCCGTTCCTCAATATCTTTATACACACTAATACTTCCTTTCAGAATTTCTCTGACACATTATAGCAAATCAGTGAAGAAATACCTACTAAATTTGACTAATTCACACAAAAAATTATTTAAATTGAGGCATGCTCTAATAAATAGCTCTAAAATGAACTCTTTGAGTGATTCTGGCATACTTAAATCTTTTACTTATTTCTCTTCATCAACCAAAATATTGATTTCTGCATCCTCATTCAAACGCTTAGACAAAAATGCTAGTAAGTCTTCTAAAGGTAAGGAAAACTTCATCATTGGACCTCTTCGCCCATTTTTAAAATAGTTTAAACGAATTTCCTTGTCTTTAAGCAATAGTGCTATTTTATCTATATCCTGATACATGATGCCTTTGTTATCAAAAGGACCTAGAATTAAACGATCCTCCGCAAACCCTTTAGCATCTAATAAAAAACTTAAAACAAGCAACATCGAAAGATAACTCCGTAATTTTTGGTCAAGTGTTTGCTCAGAAATCAAAGAAACCAACAAAATAAGGAAACTTACACCTAAAACAACGATATAAAACATGCGCTTTTTTACGCTTTTAATCAGGATACTTCTTCTTACTAATATTAAATAGACATACATAATTACAACAAAAACGGTTAATAATACCGTAAAAAAATCAATAACCACAAGCATCTCCTTTTATTGATAAAGTTTGTTTCTAAAAACTGAATTCAATCAGCTATTGACAAATGCATGATTAAGCTTTCTTATGTAGATCAGTTAACTGTTGATTTATTTTTTTTATTTTATCTTTACAAGCAAGTATATCTCGGATCATTTGATCCCGCTTATCACCAATTGGTAAGCGATTAACTACTTGGTAATATGCCGCGAGTAGTTGAACTTGTTTCATTTTCTCTTTTTGTAATCGTTCTTCAGCTAAATTCACCCACTCGCCCTCCTTTTTATTTAAGTATACCTTACTTTTAAAAGAGAATGACGATTAATTTCCTCTTTTTTCAAGATATATATAAATAAACTGACTTATAAGCTATTTTATCACATTATTTTCTTTCTGTTGAGCTTTATGAAAGATGGGATTTCCATATTTACCTCTCACTGTTAATCAAAAAAATGAATCAAAACTAGATTAAGCTTTGATTCATTCCTATTTAAAATAAATTTATTGGGCTGAAATACAAAGTCCAATTGCTTTCTCACCTAAATGAGTGCCAATAACAGGACCGAAATGCCCAATTTCAATAATGGCATCTGGATATTGTTCTTGTAGTTTTTCTTTCTCTTCTTCAGCAACAGCTAAATTATTTGCGTGAATAACATATAGCTTAACAGGACGATCAATTTCTTTATCTCGTCTGCCAATAATTTCCTCAGCTCGAGCAAATGCTTTTTTGGTTGACCGTATTTTTTCAAATAATACGATTTTTCCCTCTTCAAAAGTTAAAATAGGTTTAATTTTTAGTAAACCACCGATCAATGCAGCACCATTAGTGAGTCTTCCTCCACGCACCAAATTGTTTAAATCATCAACGATGAGATACGCATACGTATTATCTCTAATGATATCTAATTTGGTAAATATCTCTTCTAAGCTAGCCTTTTCGTTTATTAAGTCCAAAGCAGCTTCAACCATGTGTCCCATAGGAACGCTTGTGATTTTTGAGTCATATGGATAAAGGGTAACTCCTTTGATTGCATCTGTTAAAGAAAATAACGTATTGACAAATCCTGAAATACCAGATGATAAATGAATGCTGATGATTGTATCGTATCCTTTTGAAGCAATGTCTTCATACAACTCAATAACTTCACCTAATGCAGGTTGAGACGTTGTAGGAAATTCACTGCTACTATTTAATAAGCTATAGTACTCATCTGCTTCAATGTCAATTCCTTCATTATATATTTTTCCATCTAAAATAACAGGAATGGGAATGACGAATAAATTGGGCAAGTTTTTAATTCGCTCAGGTAAATATGCTGTACTATCAGTTACAATAGCAATTTTCATTTTGTGACCTCGTTTCACTAATTTTACACGGCATTATAAATATAGCACAAATCCAGTTATTTTTAAATGAAATACTTACTGTCCAAGGAAATCTTGAATCGCTGACTTATTCATTTCTGGATCAATTTGAAGAACACTACCCGCATAATCGTAACTTTCGTTGCTCCAAGAACCTTCAACCGGAATCGTTAATCGATCAATTCCACCAGTCCCTTTTAGCATAAGTGAAGGGCCATTTTTTAGCATGAATGATGTTGGAACATCCGTAGACATGTAACCAACTAAACGTCCTAAGGATTCTGGGGTACGCATTAACGCTAAAGGATTTTTTAATTGTCCCATGACAGCTGACATCACTTGCTGCTGGCGACGAACACGACCAAAATCACCTTCCTCATCCATTCTAAATCTTGAATATTGTAAAAGTGTATGACCGTCCATTTTTTGATTTCCTTTAGCAATATCCACACCATCTAAATTCAAGTCTTTTTCTGCATCGATCTTAACACCACTTGGGAACATGGAATCGATAATTCTTTCAAAAGATTGGAAATCAACTTTAGCATAGTATCTACATTGAATATTGAAATTTTCTGCCAATGTTTGTCGAACTAAATCTGCACCACCTAGTGCATAGGATGCATTAATTTTATTTGGATCATACCCAGGAATATCGACAAACGTATCACGCATAAAAGATACTAACTTAGGTTTTTTAGAAGGTCCATCTAGTTGTAAAACCATAATAGTGTCTGCACGTCCAGAATCTTCTCCTCTAGTATCGCTACCTAGTATCAAGATATTATTTGCTCCGTTCGCACTTTTTACGCCATTAAAGGTTTCTACCGTCTCTTTGGGTAATGACTGATCATTTTCTGCATAGGATTTCCCTTTGAAAAAGAAACCTACAGCTAAAGCTATTAATAAAATTAATAAGAAGAAGATTCTTTTAGGCCAACTAAAACGTCGTTTCTTTTTAGGTTTTTTTTCTTTTTTCTTAAAACGTTTTGTATCCTTCTCCCCAGATTGCATAAATTCTGGCTGTGGTTCTTCTGTTGAGTCTTGGGATTGCTTCATTTCTGGCTCTTGATAATAGCTATTTTTAGGTTCTTCAGAATAATTTTTTTCTTTTCTAGGATTAAATCCATTTTTTTCTTCTACAGGTTTCGCTTTGTCATGTATATGTTTATAACGATCCACACGGCTCATTATGTCCACCTCTCTTCAATTAACAACAGTTATAAGCATACCTTATTTTACTAAAAATTCCTATTATATAATTCAAATTTTAACAAAAAATAAAAAGACCTTTTCAGATCTTTATACTCCGTTGATTAAATGAATGCTATAGTTACCGAATATTTTCACAGTCCCACCCATCAAACGTATTTCTTCCAATGCATTATCTAATAATTCCTGTGGTTTTTCTACATTAATGTCGATCAAAAAGAAATACTCTCCCAGCGTTGTTTTTAACGGTCGAGATTCTATTTTGCTTAAGTCGATTTCTCTCCAACTGAAAGCAGACAGAGCTTTGTGTAAGGCGCCTGGCATATTGTTTGGCATCGTTAATGCAATGGTCAGCTTATTTTGTTTCGGTTGGATCGGAATATCAACTTTTTCATCCCCTAATACCCAAAAACGAGTCTGATTAATGGCTACATCTTGAATATCTTTCCCCACAATGTCAAGATCATAAGTCTTTGCTGAGAGTTTGGGCGCAATCGCAGCAATTTTCTGCTCTGGATGGCTTGCTACAAAATTGGCTGCGTAAGCAGTTGACGGCGTCGCTTCAAGTTCCGCCATTGGAAAATAAGTGCGAATAAATTCTTGCGATTGAGCCAGCGCTTGAGGATGTGACAAAATTTTGGTTGTTTCTTTCCATGTATTTTTATTGTTTTTTGCTACCATTAATTGTTGAAAAATCGGCAAAACAATTTCTGCTCCCACAGGAATTGTTGTTTGATGAAATAGATAGTCAACAGTTGTGTTGACCGATCCTTCAATCGTATTTTCAATTGGCACAACCCCTAAATCAACTTCGCCAAATTCGACACCTTTAATACATGCGGGAATCGAATGATAGGAAACCAGTTCATCATTTGGAAAAGCCGTTTTTGTTGCAGTATAAGTAAAAGAAGCTTCTGGACCTAAGAAACCAACTTTCATGTTGTTCACCTACTCATATATTTTTTAAAATTTCGTTTACAATTTCTTCTGGTGTTCGATTGTCTGTGTCAACGATTAAACTAGCACTTTCTTCATAAAATGGAATTCTAGGTTCAAACACTTGTTTGATTTCATCGGGCGATTTTGAAACAACTAGGGGTCTAACCGTTGTGTGATCTTGTTTTAATCTTGGAATAAATACTTCTGGTTTTGTCTGTAAATAAATAACCGGCGCCATTTGTTTCAAAAGATTTCGATTTTCTGCTCTCATAACAATCCCGCCACCCGTTGAAACAACTTGATTATGATCTAAATAGCGTTTTAAAACATCGGTTTCTCTTTCTCTAAATGCTTCTTCTCCGTGCAAATCAAAATATTCTTGAATTGTCATTCCGATTTCTTCAACGATTTTATCATCAAAATCAATATGTTCCATGCCAGTTTTTTCCGAAAGGAGTTTTCCAACTGTTGTTTTTCCCGCTCCCATAAATCCAATTAAAATAATTCCCTTCATCGATCGTTCCTCCATTTATTGGTATAGTGTATTTAGATCCTCAAAAAATGCTGGGTAAGAAACAGAAATTGCTTCTGCTTTTTCTAATTCAACGGTTCCTTCTTTAACTAAAAGCGCTGCAATCTGAAGCATCATACCAATACGGTGATCCCCATAACTAGTGACTTTAGCTCCATGCAACGATGTTTTCCCGTGAATGATCAATCCATCTTCTGTTGGTTCGATACTTGCACCCATTTTATTCAGCTCGTTAGCAACGGCATCAATCCGATTTGTTTCTTTGACTTTTAATTCTTCAGCATCTCGGATGATTGTAGTTCCTTGTGCTTGAGTGGCTAACAAGGCGATGATTGGCAGTTCATCAATCAATCTTGGAATAATTTCACCACTGATTTCAATTCCTTTTAGCTCACTGGTTTCGATAGTCAACGTGCCTGCTTTATTTTCTTTATTCCCTGTTTCTTCGATCGTTAATTTCCCACCCATTTGCTTGATAACATCAATGATGCCAGTACGCGTTGGATTTAGACCGACATTATTCAAAACAATTCGACTGTCGGCGATAATCGATGCTGCAGCTAAGAAAAACGCTGCAGAAGAGATATCTCCTGGTATATTAACTTCTTGCCCCTTCAACTGTTGGGGCCCAGTCACACGAATTTCTTTCCCAGATACAGTAATTTCTCCACCAAATTGACGAATCATATCTTCTGTATGATCTCGTGTTTTTTCCTTTTCAAGGATCACTGATTCGCCCTTTGCTTGCAATGCAGCAAATAGAATCGCTGATTTGACCTGCGCGCTGGCAACAGGCATTTGATAATGGATAGCTTGTAAATTCTTTGTTCCTTCTACAGTAATCGGTGGAAATTCCGTTCCATCATGTCCGAAACACTTGGCACCCATTTGATTCATTGGAAGTATCACTCGATTCATTGGACGTTTTGCGATTGAATGATCGCCAAATAGTGTGGTTGTAAAAGAAGTCCCTGCTAAAATCCCCATGATCAAACGGATCGTTGTACCCGAATTGCCAACATCAATAGCTTGTTTGGTTGCTGTTAATCCTGAAAAACCCTTACCATGAACAGTAATCACGTTGCCATCATCTTCGATTTGAACACCTAAATCCCGAAAAGCTTGTAATGTACTTAAACAATCATCACCTCGTAAAAAATTTTTGATGGTGGTTGTTCCATGTGCAATTGCACCAAACATAATACTCCTATGAGAGATCGACTTATCACTAGGAATATCAATCGTTCCTTGTAATCCTACCTTATTAATAACTAATTTCAAAATACCCCTCCTCCTGTATAGTTAACCGTGAAATAATGTTTTAATCTGACTACACTTTTTCATAGCATAAATAATCCGTTTCAATTTCAATAAACTCTTTCGCTTTTTTCAAATCTTGCTCTTTTTTAAAGGTTAATTGCAAAATACCGTAAATATCTTCCCTAGTCTCAAGAATTTTCAAGTTGATTAATGACACCTTCTCTTTACCAAGCAAACCTGTTATCTCAGCAATCACACCTGGTCTATCTGGAACATCAACAAATAAGTCATGAAAGGCTGGGATAGCTCCTTCTTTATGAACAGGCATTTGATTTCTGGTTTCTTTCGCTTCATAAAAAATTGAAAAATCGCATCTTTATTTCCAGTTTGAATCCAATTAGTTACTTGCTCCATTTCCGCTTGCCACGATGCCATCAATTCAAGCAATGCTTCTTTGTTGCTCAATAAAATATCTGTCCACATCTGAGGATCAGAAGAAGCAATCCGCGTAATATCACGAAATCCACCTGCTGCTAACTGGCTTGAACGTGGATGTTCTTCGTTAAAAACTTTACTTTGATTGACTAAGCCCGCAGCAATAATATGGGGCAAATGACTAAGCATTCCCGTAATTTGATCATGCTCTTTGGCAGATAAAACCACAAATTTTGCTCGTGTACCGTTTAATAATTGCTGGAGTTCACTCACTTGTGAAGCATGCGGATCAGAAGTCGTTAAGATGTAATACGCATTTTCAAATAAATTTTCGTCTGCTGCAGTAACACCTGATTTATGCGAACCTGCCATAGGATGACCGCCAATAAACGTTTTTAGTCCTAATTCCTTGACCCTTTCCATTATTTCTAATTTTGTACTACCTACATCAGAAATAATTACAGCTTCTTTCAAAGGTAAACGACTAAGGATTGTTAATTGTTCCAACATACTTTTAACAGGTGTACATAGGAAAATAATATCTGCTTTTACCGCTGCTTCCTCTAATGAATGCCCTTTTTGATCAATAATCTGCCGTTTTAAAGCAAATTCTTCTGACGTTTCTAATTTATCTATACCGGTGATAGTGACAAATGGCTGTTCTTTTTTTATACACAATGCTAATGAACTGCCAATTAATCCTAGACCGACAATCAAAATATTCTTTTCCATATCGCTTCACTCTCCATTTATCAGTTGATTAAAACGTTTGAGTATAGCGACGATAATCTTCTACTTCTTTTTTCATTTGCTCAAAAGCATCACTGCCAAATTTATCTAGCATCGCTTGAGCTATTTCGGTCGCTACAACCGCTTCGCAAACGACACTAGCAGCTGGAACAGCCGTACTATCGGAACGTTCAACACTTGCTTTATAGGGTTCTTTTGTATCTATATTTACACTTTGCAGTGGTTTATACAATGTTGGAATAGGTTTCATTACACCTCTAACAATAATTGGCATACCGTTTGTCATTCCACCTTCAAAGCCACCTAAGTTGTTTGAGGTTCTTGTGTAGCCAGTCGCTTCATTCCAAATAATTTCATCCATTACTTGGCTCCCCGGTTTAAAGCCCATTTCAAAGCCAATCCCGAATTCAACCCCTTTAAACGCATTAATACTAGTTACCGCTTGGGCTATTTTTGCATCTAATTTACGATCCCATTGAACGTAACTTCCTAGACCGATTGGCACACCGCCCACAATCACTTCTACCACGCCGCCAATCGTATCACCATTTTTCTTGGTTTGATCGATCAATTCACGCATTTTTTCTTCTACAGTTGGATCAAGTACACGAACATCTGAATTTTCTGAACGTTCCTGAATTTCTTTCACAGTTAAATTATCTGGTATCTCTGCTTTAATTCCCCCCAATACAGCAACATGTCCAGCCACTTCAATATTCAGTTCTTTGAGCAATTTCTTTGCAATTGCACCAATTGCTACACGCATGGTTGTTTCACGTGCTGATGAGCGTTCTAAAACATTTCTTAAATCATCATGTTGATACTTGATGCCGCCTACTAAATCAGCATGCCCTGGTCGTGGTTTATTCACCCGACGAATTTTTTTCTCTTTATCGGAAACTTCTTCAATAGACATCACGGATGTCCAATTTTTCCAGTCTTTATTTTCAACTACTAATGTAACTGGTGACCCTAATGTTTTTCCATGACGAATACCAGAAGTAATTCTAACTTGATCTTTTTCGATTAGCATACGACCACCTCGACCATATCCACCTTGTCTTCTAGCTAACTCTATGTTGATGTCTTCTGGCGATAAAGGTAAACCGGCTGGTAAACCCTCGATAATTGCTGTTAATTCTGGACCATGCGATTCTCCCGCAGTAATAAAACGCATCTCTTTTTCCCCCTAGTCTAAATAACTCTTCATTTCTTCAATTGGTATTTTTACGATTTTAGCTTGGCCGATTGATTCCAACAAAATAATATTGATTGTTCCACCTCTAGCTTTTTTATCATGTGTCAACGCTGTATATAATTGTTGTTGGTTCCAGGAATCCGATCTGATTGGTAAATGAAATTTTTGAATTAGGTGATTTAATTGCTCAGTGGTTCCAATTGGAGAAAGACCTTTAGCTTCTGCCACTCTTGTAATCTGGCTCATCCCGACAGCTACACCTTCTCCATGGGTTAAGGTTCCATAACCAACTGTATTTTCTAAGGCATGACCGATTGTATGACCGAAATTCAACAATAAACGAACACCATTATCCAGTTCGTCTTCTTCAACAACTTTGCGTTTTATCTTACAGCAAGCTGCAATAATATTTGTCGCATCTGCTAGCAAATCGTGTTCGTCGTTCAACGAGTCTAAATGAAACCAAAGCTTTTTATCTGCAATAGCTGCTGATTTAATGATTTCCGCAATCCCTTCACGAACACGTCTTATTTCTAACGTTTTTAGGGTATCTGGATCGATCAATACTCCATCTGGTTGAGCAAAGGTGCCAACTAAGTTTTTAGCTTTTGCAGTATTGACTCCTGTTTTCCCACCGATACTGCTATCTACTTGGGCCAAAAGTGTTGTTGGGACTTGCAAAAAGTGAAGACCACGCATGTAGGTTGAGGCAACAAATCCGGCTAAATCGCCCACAACACCGCCACCTAAAGCAATGATTCCATCACTTCTAGTCATCCCTTCATCAGCTAGAAAATCATAAATTTCAGATGCGATAGATAAATTTTTGCTTTGTTCTCCTGCATTAACCACAAAAGTTGATGGATCAAAACCTGCTGCTTTCAAACTTTTATACACTTGATCGCCATATAATGGCTGAACATTTGTATCGGTTATAATCACAACTTTTTGCGGTGACCACAAGCTTTTTGCCCATTGACCAATACCTGACAACAGCCCTTTTTCAATCGTTAAATCATACGAATGATTTGGTAAAGTTACAGTGAGTTTCATTTCGTTCAACTCCTATTTTTTGGTTGCGTATCTATTCTTTTCCCAATGCATGAATTTCCTTCATCGCCTTTTCAATGATGTGTACTTCTTCCATCATGCGTAAGTATGTTTTTTCGTTTAGAGATTGAGGGCCATCAGACCAAGCGTTAATAGGATCTGGATGAATCTCAACAATCAATCCGTCAGCACCAGCAGCCACACCTGCACGTGCCATTGGAGGAACGAGGTCCCATATACCTACACCGTGACTTGGGTCTACAATGATTGGAAAATGGCTTAACTTCTTAATTAATGGAACTGCACTTAAATCTAATGTATTACGTGTAGCTGTTTCGTATGTTCGAATGCCCCGTTCGATAAAAATCACGTTAAAGTTTCCTTGGGCAGCAATGTATTCTGCCGCATTCAACCATTCATCAATTGTACCAGAGATTCCGCGTTTCAAGCCAATCGGTTTCCCTGTTTTTCCAACAGCTTGTAATAATTTAAAGTTTTGCATATTCCTTGCACCAATTTGTAAAATATCGCTATATTGAGCAATCATATCAATGTGAGCTTCATCCATGACTTCTGTGATTACTTTCATATCAAATTCATCAGCTGCTTGACGGATGTATTTTAGACCTTCTTCCTCTAAACCTTGAAAAGCATAAGGAGAAGTTCTTGGTTTGAATGCACCGCCTCGTAAAATGGTTGCACCGCCAGCTTTAGCGATTCGTGCGCATTCTCGGATTTGATCTAGCCCTTCAATGGAACAAGGACCTGCCATCATCGTCATACTCCCATCTCCGATTTTTACACCGTCAACATCTACTACTGTATTTTCCGGATGGAATTCACGGCTGGTCAATTTGTACGTTAAAGAAATTCTGACCGCATTTTCAACACCATCGTAACTATTGAATGCTACATCCTGCATTTTTCTTGTATCACCAACAAGGCCAATAATTGTTTGTTCTTTTCCTTCACTTAAATGAACTTCTAATCCTTCTTTTTTTACTCGTTCAATCACCGAGTTGATTTGTGCCTTTGTTGCTTCTGATTTCATAATTACGATCATTGTATTTCTCTCCTTCAATAATTTCTACTTAGTTATTTTCAATAATTGGCTTAACGATAGCTATTGGCATTTCTTTTTCAGTCCATTTTTCAAAAGCCGCTGCACCTTGGTAGAGTAACATGCCCAAGCCATTATTTGTTTTTGCGCCTCGCAATCGCGCTTGCTTTAAAAATTCTGTTTCTTGTGGTGTATAAATGACATCACACACTGCTAAATCTGGACGGATAATTGAAAAATCTTGAATAGGTGTTTGATTTTCTAATGGTTTCATCCCCACGCCTGTAGCATTTAACAATAATGTACTCTCTTTTACATCCTTGGCTAATTTATCTTTATCTGCTAAGTCATTTAAGGTGATGCTGCATTTCGTGTTCTCTGAAATATAAGCTAATTTTTCTTTTATATTTTCATAAAACTCATCTTTTCGATTATAAACGGTGATTTCTTTAACACCATCCAAAGCTGCTTGAACAATAATCGCTGTAGCTGCTCCGCCAGCACCAATAATTGTTATTTTTTTTCCGATAATATCCACGTCAATATCTTCTAAACTTCTCATAAATCCAGTTCCATCTGTGTTATGTCCTGTCAAAGCGCCGTCAATGTTGGTGATGGTATTAACTGCACCAATCAAACGAGCAGCCTCACTTAGTTCATCCATATACTCAACTGCTGCTATTTTATTAGGCATTGATAAATTTGCCCCTAGCATATCTAAATTTCTGATTGAATCAATTGCTTTTTCCAGTCCATCAGTTCCTACTTCAAATGCTAGATACACTGCATCAATACCTAATGCTTGAAAAGCTGTATTATGAATCATTGGTGAGACACTGTGGCGAATCGGTGTAGCAAATAATGCAGCTAATCTCGTGTGGCCTGTGATCGTATTTTCCATCTTATTTCCTCCTAAAAAAAGTATTTTATTCAAACAAAAAAGGTATTCACGTAAATTTTAGAAAAATCTACAGTGAACACCTCACAAAAAAATAGGTAATATAAAAGCCACTATAGATTTTCTAATCTACGCGGCTGAAAGTCATCTCAAAATCCCCTAGCCATCATAGATACAAACTTGCTAGTCTGCATCCACAATGTTCATGAATACAAACTCATCTAAAATAGCTAAAGTAATAATTATTCAGTTGTCTTTGGTTATGTTTCATGCTTGTCATATGAATCACTCCATAACTGATTTATTTAAGAATTGTTCTCAGTATATACCTCTTGATACTTAGTGTCAACCTATTTTCTTCGTATTAATTAAACTATTTATGTTTTTTCAGATAAAACCTATTTAATTTACGAAGGATTTTTGTAATTTAGTTAAAAAAACCGCAGATTCCCTGAAAAAGAAATCTACGGTAGTTATTCATTTTTAAAGCTCTTCACCATATACATCATCAACCGTTTGTTTAGGATCGATCACGATATACAAGCTTTTTGTTTTTTCACTGACCTTCGTAGATTGGTAAACGTTATCCAACCCTTCGTCTGTCTTATCTTTGTATGGGAAATACACTAAATCTGGTGTGCCAGTTTTGTATAGAATTTCCATACGTTCAATATCTTCATACTTTAATGCACGAGCAAACATACCTAACTCAAGTCCACCAAGGTTGATATCGTGCGTTTGTACATGATCGCCTTCTTGGAAAATCTCGATTTTAAAACCTTCACAAGGGTGAATTTCCATAAATTCGCTTCCATGAATACGCCCAAAGCTAGTTGTAATTTGTTTGATCCATAAATCACCAATAAAACGGCGAGCAATTGTCCATGTTTCGCCATTTCTAAAATAAAATTTTAAACCTGTCATTTCTCTACTCATGATCTAACTCTCCTTACTAAAATAATTTCTACACTATTAAGTTTAGCATAACTTCTTTCATTGGTCACACTATTACGCTTTTTTATTCAGAGAGCGCCAATTTTTCTAAAAAAACATCCGTTAAGATAACAGCTCTTTGATGATTTCCTGTTGAAATAAGCTTTTCACCATCATACACAGTAAAAGAAAAATTTATTTTTGAGGTTTCCTGTGAATCAACTTTTACATTAACGACAATCTTTGCACCAACTTTTGACGGTCGTAAATGTGTCGTGTTAATTAGCGTACCAACACTTGTTTCTTCTGGCGCTAATTCTTTTTGTAGGCATTCTTTCGCTGTGTTTTCAACCATCGCAATCAACGCTGGCGTAGCTAGAACTTCTAGATCGCCAGATCCGATAACTTTCGCTGTATCTTTGTCTCCAACAATAAATTCTTTTGAGAACGCGTCCACCTCTATCACTCCTTATCCATTATCCTTTTAGAATATAAAAATAATGCTTCCTTTTTATTGACTACTTGACCATTGACTACAGCCGTTTCTAGTCCCTCGATCAATTCACCTAACCATTTACCAGGTTTTTATTAAAGTACGTAACTAATTCATTTCCAGAAACTGCCAATTGCTTTCTATCATGGATAGGCAACTGTTCATAACAAGCTTTGGTTTCTTCAAGTTTACTATTTCGATCAAAATAAAACAATAGATTTTCCACTGATAATGCAGTTTCTAAACCTAAGTCAAATAAATCACGTGGTTGCCATTCACCTCTAAGGCGTTGGTTCAACCCATAAATATGTTGTTGTACCTCATGGATCACGTGATTGGATAATTTCCACGCTTTTAAAAAAGAACGTATTTCATGATCTGGTATATTTAATGATTTAATCAATAGTGTCCATGCTTGCTCTTGTGAGTCAATTCGTTGATTGGGTAGTTCTGAGAAGGTGAGCAGTTCTTTTCCGTATGCTTTTAAGCCCGGACAATACTGATAACAGTATGTTTCAATAAATGGGAGTAATGCTTTTCGTCTATTTTTCCCCAATAAGAGCTTAATAAATTCGATGGCAATACGCTCGACTGAAATTTTGTCGAGCAATGAGTGAAAGGCTTCAATCGCTTCTAAGGTCTTCGTTTCAATTGAAAAATCTAATTGACTCGCAAAACGTAAGCCTCTCATCATTCTAAGAGCATCTTCGTGAAATCTTTCTTTTGGATTACCAACCGCTCGAATGATTTGTCGTTTTAAATCGTCCATCCCATCAAATAGATCAATGATGTTCCCTTCCACATCCATCGCTAGCGCATTAATTGTAAAATCTCTGCGTTTCAAATCTTCTTTTAATGACCGAACAAAGGTTACCTTATCAGGACGTCTAAAATCTTGATAAGCGGACTCTGTTCTAAAAGTAGTAATCTCATATTGTTCTTCGCCATCTAAAACCAACACTGTTCCATGATCGATTCCTACATCAATCGTTCGATGAAATATTTGCTTAATTTCTTCTGGGTAGGCACTTGTAGCGATATCTACATCATGTATAGATTGATTTAGCAATGCATCTCGAACACTTCCCCCAACGAAATAAGCTTCAAAACCATGCGCTTGAATTTCTTTTAAAGTGCCAGTAGCTCGAATAAATTCATCTGGAATCGTTTTTAATTTCATAATAGATTTTCCAGCCCATATACTAGTTTATTTAAGTGAACAACTTTTTCACAGCCTAATGCCACACCAGTCATAAAAGAGCTGCGGTCATAAGAATCATGCCTAATAGTCAACCCTTCACCTACACCGCCAAATTGGACTTGCTGATGTGCAATCATTCCGGGCAGTCGAACACTGTGAATCTTCATTCCATCAAAATCTGCACCTCTTGCTCCTTCAATCAACTCTTCCTCTGCTGGATGCCCCTGTTGTTTCGCCTTACGAACCTCACTCATCATTTCAGCTGTTTTGATGGCAGTTCCACTTGGCGCATCTAATTTATTATCATGATGTAATTCGATGATCTCTACATCTGGAAAATATTCCGCAGCTTTTTGTGCAAACTGCATCATCAAAACTGCACCTACAGCAAAATTGGGCGCAATCAGTCCACCGATTTTTAATGATTCTGAAAGACTCGTCAATTCAGTCAGTTGTTCTTCTGTTAGACCTGTTGTACCAACAACTGGAGCAATTTTGTGTTCGATCGCAAATCGTGTATTTTCGTAAGCTACAGATGGGATTGTAAAATCGATCCAAACGTCAGGCTGTGCAGAAAGACTCGCTTCTTTTGTTTTAAAAATAGGAACGTCAACTTCTAAGTATTCAGCCAACTCATTAAGGTTGTTCTTTTTTTCAAATGGATCAAGTACACCAACTAGTTGAAATCCTTCATGATTTAAAACCATTTTCGTAGCAGTTGCACCCATTTTCCCTTTAAAACCAGCAACTAAAATTTTAATCATTCGTCCGCCCATCCTTTCGCTCAAAACGATATTTGTCACGTTTATTAAATTTTTCCATGTTCTTTTGGAACGTTTCAGTTAAATCTATATCTAATGAGTTGGCCATGATCATTGTGACAAACAATACATCGCCTAACTCTTCAGCAACCGTTTTAGGTTGTTCTTCTGCTTTTTTTGGTTTTTCACCATAATAATGGTTGACCTCTCTAGCAAGTTCCCCCACCTCTTCTGTTAATCGTGCCATCTGACTTAATGGAGAAAAATAACCGGTTTTAAATTGTTGGATGTAATCATCCACTTCCTGTTGCATAGAATGCAAGGATTGTTTTTCATCTTTCATTTTTACCCCGACCTTTCTTACTACACATCTTATCAAAAACTGCTCCATCTGAAAAGGTTCTACTTGTTGTTTTATATTGAGAATGATAAAGTGAGTACTGAGTGTGTGTGGCAGACTGTTATTTTTAGAAACAGGCAAAATAATATATATGAGCAAAGGAGCAGTTGCATTATGGAGGAAAAGAAATTTTATGCAAAGGACATCCTTTTGATTTTAGTTGGAACCTGTCTTTATGCATTTGGGTTAGTCACTTTTAATATTGCTAATGATCTGGCAGAAGGTGGCGTCACTGGAATTACTTTGATTTTACGAGCACTTTTTTATATTGATCCAGCCTATTCAACATTGATCATTAATATTCCATTAATTCTAATTGGTGGGAAAATTTTAGGAAAACATTCTTTTTATTATACCATTCTAGGAACTGTGTCCTTGTCTGTTTTTTTATGGTTATGGCAACGCTGGCCTATCGTCATCAATCTAGATCATGATTTATTGATCGCATCTTTGCTTGCAGGTTTGGCTGCTGGTATTGGCAGCGGGCTTGTCTATCGAGTTGGTGGAACAACTGGAGGTACAGATGTTGTAGCCAGAATTCTTGAAAAAAATTATGGGATCAGTATGGGGCGCTCTCTATTGATTTTTGACATTCTCGTGTTGATTCTTTCTTTAAGCTACATTGATGTCAAACGCATGATGTATACCTTGATCGTCTCTTTTGTTTTTAGTAAAGTTGTTGATTCTGTTTTAGATGGTGCTTATGCAGCAAAAGGCATGTTGGTTATTTCTAATCATAGTGAAGATATCGGCGAAGTTATCATGGCCTTATTAGAACGTGGTGTAACCTATTTAGATGGTCAAGGCGGCTACTCTCTAGTAGACAAAAAAGTGCTTTATGTGGTGGTTAGTCCCAGCGAAATAATGGAAATCAAACGAATTGTTCATGAGCTAGATGCAAAAGCCTTCATTTCAGTGATTAATGTACACGAAGCAATCGGGGAAGGTTTTACTTATTCAAGACCTACAAGAACGTTATTCAAAAAAAAGAAACCTACACATTAAAAACAGGTATCAGAGAATAAAGCAAAGCTAAAATAGTTTTGTTTTATTCTCTGATACTTTTTAAATTCAAGTAGAACTACTATCTATTTTTAAGCGATTCAGTTCGTTTGACAATTCTAAAAATGCTTCATGATTATTCTCTTCTAAAGCCAAGTCGATTTGTCGATAAAGAAAATCAATTTTTGCTTGTTTTTCTTCATGAGCAAAGAAATTATTAATGTTTTCAACCACATCTTCACTGACTTGCTCATTCCAACGAGCGTAAGGATTATCTTCTAAAATGGACAGATATTGACCATTTTGCCAAGAATCTTCAAAAATACATTCTACATATAATGCTTCTTTCCAATTCATACGGATTTCATGAAAAATTTGATCGGTATCCGTAAATTCTTTGTTTGTGATAAACAATTTAATTGGCTCATCATCCATTTCACTTGAGGTGATCTTTATCCCTCGTGTTGTTTTCTCTGCACGTTCTATAAAATGAACATTATTCAAAATAGCTTCGTGATTGATTAAATAATTTAAAATCCATAAAACCTCTCTTTGACTAAAAGAAACATTATTTACGAACCAAATTAAAAATTCTTTTTTTTCCGAGACATTGACAAACATATAATCACCTATCTTTCTTCAATATCCTCTAACAATGACTGGGCTTCATTATCACCTGGTTCATGTTGTAGATAGTGTTCCAATAATTTTTTAGCCTTTCCTAACTGCCCTTCTTCACGAAGGAAAACAGCATATTCTTTTAAAAATTCAGGTTCATGTGAAAGTTCTTGATAGGCTTGTTCATAATGTACCTTTGCTAAATCAAACTCTTCTAGCTCGTTATAGGCATGAGCTAAATTCCATTCGCCATAAGGATGCCCTTGTTCTTCCATTTGCTGAACAACGTCAATGACTTCCTGGTACCGCTGTTCATTTAGATATAAATTGCTTAATGTTAGCCTTGTCTCATCAGTTTTTTCACCAAGTTCTAGGGCTTTCTTTAATAATTCTTCTGCTTGCTTTGTATCATGTAAACGATAAGCATTTTCTGACGCTAATTGATACAAGTCTACTTGGAATGGATTTTCTTTGATCCCTTCAGCTAAAATAGCACCCGCTTCTTCTAATTGCTCTTCTTCTTGCAATGCTTCCCCTAAAGATAAATAGAGTGATTGATAATGAGGGTTTAAAGCTCTTAATTGCTGTAATAAAGCAATTGCTTTTTGGTTTTCATGCAATTGCAAATAAGTGAATGCTAATTGAAACAAGCGATCATCTGTCTGTTCTTCTTGCAACGCTTTTTCTAAAAACGGAATCGCTTCTTCAAATTCTCCCAACATGCTATAACTACTACCAAGACGTTCGTTCACCGACACATTAGAAATATGATTTACTTTAGCTTCAAGTAATTCATGATACATCTCAGAAGCCTCACGAAACTGTCCGTTTACAAAATATAATTCTCCTAAAGCAAATAAAATCAGTGGTTCATCCGGCAATAAATTTTGTGCTTCTTTTAACTTCGCTTCGCTCACTTCTGGAATACCAATTACCTGATACAAATCGGCTGTGACTAACAAACTTTGAACATAACTATTGCTCTCTTTTGCAACATTTTCTAGGTAAATAAACGCATCATCAATTAAATTATTTTCGATAGCGATTTCAGCTAAAGGAATGTTCAACCCATCTGCATCTGGAAAAATCGTCAATAGATGTTCAAATATTGTTTTCCCCTCTTCTAAAAAGCCTAATGACAACAATTCTTCGCCTAGATCAGCTAATGTATCCTCATCATCTTTTCTTAGTGCTTCTGCCAACATCAATTGTGCTTCAGCTAATTCTTCTTCATGTAATGCTTGTAACATTTTTTCACTGTATGTTGTCATATTTTACCCTCTGATTTCTTTTAAAATAGTTTTATATTTTTCCACTGTTGCCAATAACTCTTCTGTTTTCGGCGTTTGTGTATGCTCTATTTCTCCTACTTCTCTTAAAAGTAGGGCACTTTCTCCACGATCAACACATTTTAAAACACCTTCTACATAGTCACTAACCAAAATCTGTTCAGGAAAATCAACTGGATAACCTAAACGAATCAACCATATCAGAAAATTTTTGTAATGAAACGAAAAGTGATTCACCTCTTGAGACCACAGCAACTGCAATAAACAGCCCAAAAATCGTTTCATGTGACTAGATAACAAATGACCGCTGGCTGATTCTAAAAATCCTTGTTCAAACAATACACCGAATTGATCGATAGATTGAGCCTCTTGCTCATAAAAACGAACCATCTCATCTAGCATACCAGTGAATGACTGTTGATTCAAACGTGTTTCATCACTATAATTTTTATAAAGCATCCGCAAAAAATCATGACTACAAACTATACCGCATCGGATAAACACTAGAAAATCCACTAATTTCCCTTCACCTTGATTGCTCGTTAAGGTATTATCGTAAATAACTTTTTTAGCCAGTACAGAATAGTGTAACACAGGCTGATTCTTCAGTTCTATTTGAGCTTCAGCAATCAAACTTTTACTAAGTGCTTGAACGGAAAGTGGTAATAACCAACAGTCAGATGTTAATACAGAAGTTTTATGGAGGAAATTGGTCAATTGAACGACTCCTTCATTCCCTACTCCTAAAAAAATAAACTCTTCTTGTTGATTGAAATCTGCTAAAAATGCCAACAAATTTTCCAGTTCATTCATATTATTACAGCGAACGTCATTTTTACAAATATACCAATCTAATTCTTGTTTGTCATCAAAAAGCTGAATCAATTTATCAGAAAATAAATCATAATAGCGTTGATTTGTGATCAAAAAAAGATGTTTTGCTTCAATAGAAGACAATTTAAGTTGGGAAGCAAATGTTTCACCATAAATAATTGTTGTCTCTAACTGATTTTTTCTATAAATCAATTCCATGATAACACCCCTCTTTCTTATTTTACCATTAGTTGTCGTAAAACAAAAAGATGGATGATTTTATTTTTTGAAAAAAGCAATGATAATTGTTCTAAGACATTTGTTCTTTTAATTTTCTTTAAGAACAGGCATTATTGATTCATCATTAACTATATATTTTATATTTTTTCTATGTAAAAAATTCTTATTTATAATTTATACTAAAGTTGTTTCAAAAAGCTGTTAGCTTTTAAGAATAGTAGCGCACTTCTTAGGACGACGAGTTTTTGCGAAACAAAGTGATTCGGTCTGATTTAAATAATTAGCACTTTACTTCTCATAGTACAGCAATTTGTTTTTAGACACAGCTAATTATGCTTTATCCAAATGCAGGACGAAAGAGTGACGTTCGTTTTGCCAATTACAGGTATTTCGGCTATCTAAGGGATAATTCTAAGAGTTATCCCTTAGATAGTTTTTATATTAATATTATTTTTAGCTGGTTGTTCTTCTAAAAATTTAAATAAAAGAAATTTACCATATTATGGAGAGAAAATAGACGAAGCTGAGAACCGCTAAAATATTTAGTAGTTACAGGCAGCTAGTTATCAGTTTTCTATTCTAATTCAATTAAATATAAAGAAAGAACCCTTGAATAATCAAGGGTTCTAAGAACTGTCTTATTTAACAGCATCTTTCAACGCTTTACCTGGTTTGAACGCAGGTACTTTACTTGCAGCGATTTGAATTTCTTTACCAGTTTGTGGGTTACGTCCTTTACGAGCCGCACGTTCGCGAACTTCAAAGTTACCAAAACCGATTAATTGAACTTTTTCACCTTTAGCAAGAGATTCTTGGATTGTTGAAAATACAGCATCCACTGCTGCAGTTGCGTCTTTTTTAGTTAAACCAGTTGAAGATGCAACGTTTTCGATTAATTCTGCTTTATTTGCCATGGATTATTTCACCTCCTCCACAAGGGATAGGATATCTGAATAGATATCGAATTTACGTTTATTTTTGAGTGGTCCAAAAATGACGTACAAATATTGAATTGGATCAATATTCTGTTATCACGATATCATAGAAAGCTTGTAATAGCAAGGTTTTTGATGCTTTTTAACCAGTTTTTTCAAAAAATATCATTTTTTTTTATAACTCAACGAATTTGTTTGTACATTTGAAAAAAGTGTGGTAAAATGCGCTATTTCCGTCTTCTTGGTATAATTTTGATTGGCGTGCCTTCAAAAGTAAACGCTTTGCGGATTTGGTTTTCTAAAAATCGTGCGTATGAGAAATGCATCAATTCTTCTTCATTGACAAAAATAACAAACGTTGGCGGCTTAATCGCTACTTGCGTCGCATAAAAAACTTTCAATCGTTTTCCTTTATCTGTTGGTGTTGGATTGATTGCGATCGCGTCCATTACTACATCATTTAACAGTGCTGATGGAATCCGTAAGTTTTGATTCATGCTAACTAATTCAATCAATTCTGGCAGTTTGTTTAAGCGTTGTTTCGTTAACGCTGACACGAAGATAATCGGTGCGTAATCCAGATATTGGAACTCATCACGAATCTCTTCTTCAAAGTCACGCATGGTATTTGTTTCTTTTTCAACCGTATCCCATTTGTTAACAACAATAATAATACCACGGCCTGCTTCATGGGCGTAACCAGCCACCTTTTTGTCTTGTTCCCGAATTCCTTCTTCGGCATTTAATACCACTAAAACAATGTCTGATCGCTCAATTGCACGCATTGCACGCATCACACTGTATTTTTCAGTGCTCTCATAAACTTTTCCACGTTTGCGCATTCCAGCAGTATCAATCATTAAGAATTTTTGACCATTTTCAGACTCAAAATGGGTATCAATGGCATCACGAGTCGTTCCTTCTATATCTGAAACAATGACACGATCTTCACCAAGGATTGCATTAATCAACGAAGATTTGCCAACATTCGGCCGACCAATCAAACTAAATTTAATTGTATCGTCATCCTCTTCTTCAATTTCAGTTGAAAAATGTTTCACTGCTTCATCTAAAACATCTCCGATTCCTAGACCGTGACTTCCAGATACAGGAAATGGATCCCCCAACCCTAACGAATAAAATTCATAAATTTCTGCTCTCATTTCAGGATTGTCTACTTTGTTTACAGCTAAGATAACGGGCTTTTTACTACGGTATAAAATTTTAGCTACTAACTCATCAGCGTCTGTTATCCCTTCTCGCCCACTAGCAACAAAAATAATTACATCTGCCTCTTCGATTGCGATTTCAGCTTGATGTTTGATTTGATCCATAAATGGTTCGTCACCTAGATCGATACCACCTGTATCAATAATACTAAATTCGCGTCCCAACCACTCTCCTGTGGTATAAATACGGTCTCTTGTTACACCGGGTGTATCTTCTACAATTGAGATTCTTTCACCGGCTATACGGTTAAAAATTGTCGATTTTCCTACATTAGGACGTCCGACAATTGCAATTGTTGGATTTGCCATTAAAACTACCTCCTTGACAAGTTTTCAATCTTTACTAGTTTACCTAAAGCTTGTCTAAGATGCAAGAAAAACTAGTGAATTAAACAATTTAACACAAAGCAAATCCTTAAATAGGAAAAATACCCCGTAATTGTCTAGTTTTTCACACCACAATCACGGGATATTTATTATTTTTTGATTTGTATCTTATTATTCGACACCGTAAGCAATACGCTTCACATTCATCAGATGATGTGCTGTTACATTGTCAGTTGTACTGCTACCACCCATCGCTCCACAACCTAGTGTCATTGAAGGCGCTAATTTAGTTGTTGCTCCGATTGCGCCTAACGCTCCCAGCGTATTTACTAGAATCCGAGAAGCTCTCATTTCTAAGCCGAATATTTCTGCATGTTGATCAGATGTTGTATGAATCACAGCGGTGTGACCTGTTCCTTCATTTGCTAGCAATGCTTTACAAGTCTCAACACCTGTTTCAAATGAATCGACTGTAAATAATCCCAATATTGGTGTTAATTTTTCTCTTGAATATGGATTATGATGACCTATTTCTGATTGCTCAGAGATTAAAATGCTTGTCTCTTTTGGAACAGAAATGCCAACCAATTCAGCTACATCAGCTGCACTTTTACCAACAATCTCAGGATTCAACGTCCCAGTATCTCTTAAAATGTACTGACTAACTTTAGCAGATTCTTCTTCATTCATAAAATAAGCATTTTTCGCTTTTAAGTTTTTGATAACTTCATCTTTTACTGACTTGTCTACAACAAGTGCTTGTTCAGAGGCACAGATAATCCCATTATCAAACGTTTTACTACTAACAACACAATCAATCGCATGAGCAATATCAGCTGTTGCATCAATCAATACTGGAACATTTCCTGGACCTACGCCAATTGCTGGATTTCCAGAACTGTAAGCTGCTTGTACCATCGCTTTACCACCTGTAGCAAGAATTAACGATACATCTTCATGTTTCATTAAAGCGCTTGTCGCATCTAAAGTAGGTTCTTGAATCACTTGAACTAATCCACTAGGTGCGCCAGCTTCTACTGCTGCTTTTTCGATAATTTCTGCTGCCATTAAAATAGATTGTAACGCTTTTGGATGTGGAGAAAAGACAATTGCATTTCTCGTTTTTAAAGCAATCAATGATTTAAAAATAACTGTAGCAGTTGGATTCGTTGATGGAATCAACCCCGCTACCACGCCTAAAGGAACAGCGATTTCAATGATTTTATCTTCTTTTCTACGATTAACAATTCCTACAGTTGCTAAGTCTTTAATGCTTTCATAAACTTGCTCACTTGCAAAAGTATTTTTGATTATTTTATCTGAAACTTTTCCAAAACCAGTTTCTTTATTTGCTGATATAGCTAGTTTTTCAGCATTATCTAGTGTTTTTTGATAAACATTCTTCACGATAGCATCTACTTGCTCCTGAGAAAAATGTTCATATTCTGCTTGAGCTTTCTTTGCTGTTTCTACTAACATTTCAATCTCTTCTACTTTGACTACTTCAGTCATATTTGACCACTCCTTCTTAATTTCATATCCTTATCCCATTAGCGAGCATATAATATAAACGCTTACAAGGTTAGTTTAATCTATTTGGCTCAATTTGTTAGGGAATATTTTAAGAATATTATGGACAAAATTTACCTTTTTCTGTATTTTTTTCACAAACAATTGCACTTGAAAGCGTAATCTATTCAAGGTATGATAGAGTAGTAGATAAAATTTCACAAAATATCCAATCATTCTGTCAAAGAAAAGAGGAGTTATTTATGTGCCGATTATTGATTGTTAGTAACGATCCAAAAGAACAAGAAATACTGCAACAATCCATTAATGATTCATTTATGAATATAAAAGTATTGCCTCCTGCCAGAACTGAACATGAAGCAATAGAAATTGCTGAAAGCCTTCTTCCTGAAATTCTTCTGATAGCGATCGATCACCTAGAGATTGATGGTTTTATTGTGAAGCGCAAAATTGTTCAGCACCTTCCAAATATAAAAGTAATTATTTTAACCGAACGCAACGATTTTCAAAGCATCCATCAAGCACTGAGGTGTGGGGCAATTGATTATTTGCTGACACCAGTTGATCTTAATGAATTAAAATTTGCAATTGATCGAAGCGTTAAATCTTTGAACCAAGTGTCTCTAATGGATGTGTTAAACAAAAAGCCTACGGTATTAGCTAAAGAACAAATTAATACCATTCTTGATTATATTCATGATCATTATAACGAAGAAATCAATTTAACAACTTTAGCCGATATTATGCACTTAAATCGTCATTATGTCAGCCGTTTCTTTAAAGAAGCTGTAGGAATGAACTTCATTGATTATTTAACTACTTACCGTATAGAAAAAGCCAAACAGCTTTTAATGAAAACAGAGGAATCTATTACTGAGATAGCCGGAACTGTCGGTTACATCGATTCTACTTATTTTAGTAAATTGTTTAAGAAAAAAGTAGGACAATCTCCTCATCAATTCCGCAAACAATATCAAGGTAATCATATTCCAGCCGATTTACGAGTGATTTATAATTAACACTGTATTTTAAAAGGAGGCTGGAAGAGCAGCGTTCAGCTTATTTCCGAAGGTGTTTCTTCTGCTCCCGCTGTTTATTTGAGTTTTAAGGGTCTGCGATAATAACTTTTAGTTATATCTCAGACCCTTTTCCTTATGAAAAAACTAGAGTAAAAAAGTGTCTATGACATAACTCCAAGAGCTATATCACAAACACTTACATTTCGAATACATGTTAAGACGAAAAACAGCTTATTATTATTTCTCACAATTAAACACTTTCGTCCTAATCTCTAATAAAATTAATTCGTATTATTCTGAATCTGACTCTTGTCCTTTTAGTGCATCACCTAAGATATCTCCCATTGTAAAACCAGTATTTTCTTCTGGCAACTCATAGTCTTGGACATCTTTTGGCTCTTCTTGAGATTCAGGCTTCGCTTCCAAAGCTTTGATACTAAGAGCGATACGGTGTTCGTCTGGATTTACTTCTAATACTTTCACTTGAACAACATCGCCTTCTTGTAGCACTTCGTGTGGTGTTGCAATATGTTTATGTGAAATTTGCGAAATATGAACTAAGCCTTCAACACCTGGAAAGACTTCTACGAATGCGCCGAAACTCGTTAAGCGTTTGACTGTTCCTTCAAGAACAGAACCAACAGCTGCTTTGCTTTCAATATCTTCCCATGGTCCAGCTAATGTTTCTTTAATTGATAAAGAAACCCGTTCTTCATCAGGATTAATCGAAAGTATCTTCACTTTTACCTCATCACCAACAGACAATACATCACTTGGTTTGCCAACATGTTGATGGGCAATCTCTGAAACGTGAACCAATCCATCAATACCGCCTAAATCGATAAACGCACCGAAATCAGTTAAACGAGCAACCTTCCCGTCAACAATATCTCCATCATGAAGTTCAGCTAAAATATCTTTTTTCTTAGAGTTTTTCTCAGCTTCAACAACAGCTTTATGAGATAAAATCAAACGATTTTCTGAAGGTTCGATTTCAATAATTTTAAATGTTAATGTTTGCCCTTTGTATGCTGAAAAATCAGCAACAAAATGGTCTTCTACCATTGATGCTGGAACAAAACCACGAACACCAACATCAACAACTAATCCACCCTTTACAACACTTGTAACTGGTGCTTCAATAATTTTACCTGCTTGGAAATCTTGTTCGATTTCTTCCCAAACTTTTTTAGCATCTAAACGACGTTTAGAAAGTAAATAACTACCATTTTCTTTGTCTTTACCAATTGACGTGATGACAACCAAATCTAAAATATCGCCAACTTTTACTAATTCATTGATATCTTCAACGTGTGTTGTAGACAACTCTTTTGCTGGAACTACCCCTTCAACACCGGCACCTTCAATACCAACGATTACTTGTTTGTCTTCAACTGCAAGCACTTCACCTTTAACGATGTCGCCGACGCTTACTTCTTGAACACTATTCATCGCATCTTCCATTGTTTCATTGCTGATTTCCACTTTTTTATCTTCTGTCATAAATACTTATCCTCCTATGCCACCAAAAAATTCGTAAAAAACTGACCTACTTCTTTAATAGTACGGGATTTTATCGAAAAAATAAAGCGATTTCGCTCATTTTCTTTTTTTTCTTTGAAATAAGAAGAAATTTTCTTGCTTAAAGACAAAGAAAATATAATCTTCATGCATTTAACTACCATTTTTAATACATTGGATCAAGAGTATCGAGCCTCAATAACGTCTTCAATAGCTTTTACAACTTCTTCTATATTCATTCCAGTCGTATCAATCTTTACTGCATCTAGCGCCTGTTTTAAAGGTGATACTTCTCTTGTTGAATCAAGATAATCACGTTGCTCAATTTCTTTTTTTAATGTATCAAAATCAGTGGTGATTCCTTTTTCCTGATTTTCTTTATAACGTCTTTCGGCTCGCTCTTCAACGCTAGCAACTAGAAATATTTTAACTTCAGCATTTGGCAATACTGCTGTACCAATATCTCGTCCATCCATAACAACGCCGCCTGATTGTCCGATTTCTTGTTGTAGTTCAACCATTTTTTCTCGAACTTTTCCATGTTTTGCAGTAATAGACACAGCATTTGTCACGTCTGGTTGTCTAATTGCTTGTGTTACTTCAATGCCATCAATAAAAACAAGTTGTTCTTGTTCTGTCTGTTTAAAAGAAATCCCATGTTCAAGACATAATTTTACTAAACCTAGTTCGTCTTCAAAATCAACCTTATTTTGAATGGCTAAATAGGTTAATGCTCGATACATCGCTCCTGTATCACAATAAATGTAATTCATTTTTTTGGCTAAAATCTTTGCTACAGTGCTTTTTCCAGATGAAGCTGGTCCATCAATTGCAATACTTATCTTTTTCATAATGAACTCCTTTGTTTATCACATAGTAAAAGAGTCTGGGACAAAACAATCTATGTTTTGTTCAGACCCTTATAATGGGAAAAAGAGCACGTTCACTCTTTTTCGCTCAATTGTTATCATTTAACTCGTAACGTTTGACCTGGCTGTAAAACAGAATTCAACGTTAGACCATTTAATTGTAATAATTCTTCTGTTGAAATACCATTTCTTGAAGCAACTTGGTTAGGTCCTTCTCCATTACGGACTTGGTCATAAACAGGTTCTTCCGCTGCTGGACTTGTCGGTGCTGTTTCTTGCGGCACACTACTTTCAGTAGATGCTTGCTCTTGTGATGAGCTAGAAGACGGCTGCGTCGAACTATTTTTTGTCGATGATTGTACAACAACAGATGATTGAGCTGGTTCTTTACTGTCAGGTTTATCTCTCATGACATAAAGGTACGTTCCTACAGGCAACGCGATAATTAATAGCAATAAGATAACTAAAATGGTCAGAAAGACTGTGTTTCCTTTTTTCTGTTGACGTTTTTCTGAACGGGAACCTCCAGCATTTTTGTCAGTGTCATAAATTGATTGCTCCCACGGTTCGCGTGCTCCTGATGGTTTTTTCGTATCTTTTTTACTCACGTATCGTTCCTCCTAAAATTCTCTCGTTTGCTATTATACCACAGCTTTTTCTTAACTGCAGTCTAAAAAAAGATTATTTTCATTCTTTAAATAATCTTATTAAAATGTCCTCCCAATTTTCAGAGATTTCGTTTTCTTCTGGTGATTGTACTATTTGCTCTTTACAAATGTCAAAAGATAAGCCGCAACAATCACAACAATTTTCTTGCTTTGTTTCAGCACTATTTTCTGAAAAATACTGTTGGATGAATGCTCGACGGCACTTTTCTTCGTTAATATAGTTTAACATAACACTTAACTGTTGTTTACGTTCTTTCTCTTTTCTTAATAATCTATCTTTTAACTCTTCAAATGTGTATTCTTTTTCCAGATATCCTTGCATCCATTTTTGCTGGATTTCATTTAACACAGGAAACGCTTCTTGCGGATGTTCAGATTGCAAGCAAACTAATTCATTCAATAATTCCCGATCAAGGCGACTCTCTGATTGAAAGTAATAATGAATCGATTCGTCTCCTTTTTGATAAAGCAATATGGCAATGCTTTGTTCACCATCACGACCAGCTCGACCGATCTCTTGTACATAATCTTCTAGACTATCAGGGCAATCATAGTGAATGACAAAGCGAACATCTGGCTTATCAATCCCCATCCCAAAAGCATTGGTAGCACATAAGACATCAAGTTGATTCGTTACAAATTGTTGTTGTAATAAACTGCGTTCATTAGCAGTTAAACCACCATGGTAGTATGCTGTTTTTAATGTTGTTTGTTCTTTGATCAATTGATTTATCCGCTCGGCTGTTTTTCGTGTTGCGCAATAGATAATGCCTTTACTTTTTAATTGTGTTAGATAAGAAAGTAAAGCTTCGTTTTTTTCCGACACTTTCTGAACAATCAAACCAATATTTGGACGATTGACTGAATGAATCACTTCTGAGGCATTTTTCTGATGAGAAAATAATTGTTTTTCAATCTCTTTTTTTACCGTAGGCGTTGCCGTAGCAGTCAATGCTAACGTCAAAGGATAACCACATTCTTTTTGAATAGCACTAAGTTTTGTATATTCTGGCCTAAAGTCAACGCCCCACTGGAACACACAATGCGCTTCATCCACTACAAACAAGGCAATTTTCAGTTGAGCAATTCGTTGTCTCACTTCTTTTTGGGTTAATGTTTCTGGACTAATCAAAATATATTTGTACGTATATAAATGATTCAATACATACTGTTTTTCTGAAAAAGACAAACTGCTATTCAACGCGATAACCCTAGATTCTCCTTTTTTTTGCAATTGAATCACTTGGTCTTCCATCAATGAAAGTAAAGGAGAAACGATGATCACAGCCCCTTCAACTAGATAACCTACAAATTGATAGCACAGGGATTTACCTGTGCCTGTAGGTAAAACAGCTAGTGTATCTTGTTTTAGTAAAAGCTGTTCAATCACTTCTTTTTGTCCGGGTTTAAAGGTATTAAAACCAAATTTTTCGTATAAGACATTTTCTAATTTGCTCGTCATCTGCTTTTATCTCTTTCTTCCTTCATTTTTTGAATCTGGTAAAGACGAAATTCAAAATAATCAAACTCAGGTTTTGTTTGCTTTAAAGAGCGATAATCCCATTCTTGATAGGGAGGTTTAAAGTTATCTAAAAAATTGACTGTCTCATTTGAGATAAATCGTTCAAAGGGAAAGTCATTCGTTAAAGCCACCTCTAAAAGATGGTCTTGTACAGTACTTCTTTTCACTCCTCTTTGTAACGCCAATTCGTCTAGTGAAAAATGCTTGTTGAGATATTTTCTCGTCTCATTCATGCTGTTGTTTTCGTTTTGCTTTAACAACGGACGAATAAGCTCTTTTAAAAAACTATTGTTTGGTAGTTTTTGAATGACTTTTAGCAAATGATGGATTCTATCCTTTTTGATCAAAAACCGATCAAAGGCCTTATTTTCCATATCTAATAATTGAAATGAGGTTTTGCCTATTTGTTTATAGCCGGAAAATTGACGGGCAAAAAAATTGGCTTCTTCTGTAGATAAAGCTGAAAAAATCTCTTGCCATTCTTGTTTGATTCTTTCAATTAATTTTGCTTTAGGCATTGATTTGATATACATTTTCACTTGGTTTTGATACAATGGCGATTGTTCAAGCGGAATATAGTGTTTATTACTATACGATAATTGAGACACAACTTGAACAGTAAACTGCAATAAACGCCAGATCGCCTCATCTGTTCTGCCCAAACGATAATTATCTAGCCACATATATTGTTGATTAGATGCTATCACTTGTTGGCCTTTAGCGGTTATTTGGGCGTCTCCATTGCTATTTAGACGGAGTAAATGTTTCTCCGCCAATTCGTTTATTATTTTATTATATTGTGTTTCTGACAGTTCTGGAAATAGCTGGAAAAAGGGTAAATTATTATAAAAAAAACCATATAACAATACCGAACTCGTTCGTTTACCTTTTAAAAGATGATAGAGTGTTGAGGTTCGCACCTTGTATCCATGTTGAAATAAAGCTAAAATGAAGGAAGGTTTCATACTTTCACCTCTGTAAATGATAGAATAGGATGTGTACAAATGTTATGTAAAATAATTCCTGAAAAGTGTATTGCTTGTGGTTTATGCCAAGTGTATGCACCAGAAATATTTGACTACAATGATGATGGCATTGTCGTTTTCAAAAATGATACACAAGCAACACAAGAATTTATCTCTAAAAATGAAAGAGACAATGCGTTAACAGCGTACCGCAAATGTCCTGTTCGTGCAATAGAGATTGAGGAAAAATAATAAAAACCTAAACGAGTAAAAGGAAAGCAACTAGTTGTCACCAAAGACAATGAGCTTTCCTTTTATCCTTTATTTAATCAGAGTTAACCAATTAATTAGTGCATCAGCAATTTTTTCTTGTTGCTCTTCATTGTTTATTGACGCTGGCTTGTCTCCTTTTTGTTCCCCATAGCTACCGAATCCAGCATGGTTTCCACCCTTTATTTCTTGATACATAGTTTGTTCAGGTAAGTATTTTTTCGACTGCTCATATGCTTGCCAATTTAAAACGCCATCCTCAGAACCAGTTAAAGAAAGCACGTGTCCTTTAAACCCTTTAAGGCTCCCTTTCTCATCTGGATAACTCGCTAAAAAGAACACACCTTTGAGTTGGTTGTGATTTGCTTGCTCAGCAGCAAAGCGACTAGCCATCACTCCACCTAACGAATGCCCACCAACTACATAACTTTTCAGATGATTCTTTTGAATAATTTTCTCTGCTTTATTTTGACCTAGTACAGCTAAATTCAATGGTTCTTTAATAAGATAAACAGCAAATCCGGCACTCGCTACTTTTTTAGCCCAAATGCTATAACTAGCATTTTCAACTAATGCGCCTTGATAAAAAATAAGCGCTGGTTTTTCCTGCTCTCCTTCAAAAACCAACAAACCATTTTCATTCGTTGCTTGTTTTGATACATCTAAAGCTGTTGTTGTTGGGCTGTATGTAACTGTTTTGATGTAAAATAAGCCAACTAAAATTAGTAGTGCAAAAACTCCAACTAACCAGAGCACTCGTTTCTGCCATTTTTTCATATCTGTTTTCCTCCTTGTTCATCTTTTTTCATTTTATCAGAAAAACAATATTCGTTAGGATCTTTTGCCTCGAAAAAAGATCCGAGACATAGCTCCTTGAGCTATCTCACAGATCTTTATCAAACAATTCTTATTTGCTTATTGTATGTTTATTGCTTAACTGATATTGTTTTCTTGAAAGCCAAGGTAAAAGCTTAGCATGTAGTACCAAGAAAACAGCACTTACGATTCCACCTTTTATCAAGTTAAATGGCAAAATGCCAATTGTTACATATTTCGTTAAAGACATACCTAAAAATTCTCCTGCAGATACGCCAAATAGTTTTAAATACAGCGGTGTGATCACAAAATAATTTGCCACACTCATCAAAACAGTCAAGGCAATTATCCCTGTTGAAATGCCTAAAATTTTATTTAAACGCTTGTCGCTTCCTCGTTTGAAAAAGTAATACATCGGTAAAGTAAACATCATCGTTGCAAAGAAGTTGGCAACATCTCCGACTAAATTTTGCGGGGATGCCCCTGTTGTAAATAAATGTAGTACTGATCGTATAAACGCTGTACTGATTCCTGCTAACGGCCCAAATAAAAACATACTGATCATGACAGGAATATCGCTAAAATCAATTTTCAAAAAACTGAACGCAGGCATGATCGGAAACGCCACAAATTGTAAAACTACACCTATTGCTGCTAACATTGCTACACTTACCATTTTTTGTACCTTGTTGTTTCGCATATGAAATCCTCCTGTTAAGGACCCATCTTCAAACGAACTTTTCTAAATTAACTTTTTCAGTGATTGCTCCAGATTTGCTGCACGATGTGACTTGGCCGAATGATAAAAGTGATATATCTTCATCTGTTCCATCATTCTTACTTCTATCGGTAATGATTTAATAGCTTTTACGCGCATTACAGTATTTTTATTTGAAAAAATACGGTTGATGTGTCGTTTTTCCGATTGATTGTAATCCTTTAATTCTTAGAGCTTTAGCTCTTAGAAATTGATGAGATCGAAACGTCGCGTGGTGATTCACAGCAAAAACTCTATTTTCCTGCAGGGAAAATAGAGTAGAGTAATCTTATCTGAAAAATGCCAATTCAAATAAGCCCTATCTTCTTTATCCAGACTTTACTGTCGGTATTGGAATTTCACCAATTCAGCCACTTCAAATGAAGTAGGTCGTGGACTATAACCACCGGTCGGGAATTTCACCCTGCCCCTGAAGACGAACCTTTATTAAATTTTTTGTACAAATACAGTATACAACCTTTTTAGAAAAAAGCAATATTTATGTTCAGAAAGTCACATACAAACAGTAGCTATCATTTTATTACTCTAAAAATAAGCAGTGAAAAAGCAACTCCTTCTTGTTTCTCAGAATTGCTTTTTCACAAAAAATTATTTTGATTGATTCATTAAAACACTAATTTCTTTTTTATTCAAATTACGATACTCTCCAGGACGTAATCCTTTTAATGTTAAGTCACCGTATTTTTCTCTTTTCAGTTTTTGAACCGGATAACCCACAGATTGAAGCATTTTCTTCACTTGGTGATTACGACCTTCATGAATCGTCAACTCTACAATACTAGTGTTTGTTTTAAGGTCTACAGAAACGATTTGAAAAGCCGCCGGTGCTGTTTTATAGCCTTCGATTTTTATCCCTTTTGTTAGTGGAAGTAAATCATGTTTTTTGGCCAATCCTTTTACTTTTGCCACATAAACCTTGTCGATTTCATGACTTGGATGTGTTAATTTTTGTGAAAATTCGCCATCATTTGTTAAAAGCAACAACCCTGATGTATCATAATCTAATCTGCCCACTGGATAAATTCGTTCTTTGATATGAGAGAAAAAATCAGTCACAACTTTTCTTCCTTTATCATCAGAAACCGCTGAAATAACACCTTTTGGTTTATAAAATAAATAGTAGCCATACTCTTCTTTGTAAATCGGCACATCATCTACTTCAACTTTGTCATTTTTCCCTACTTGTGTTCCTAATTCTCGAATAATTTTTCCATTTACTTTGACACGTCCATTGACAATGTATTCTTCTGCTTTTCTACGTGAGGCAATCCCCGCATGAGCAATTACTTTTTGAAGTCTTTCCATTTACTTTTCTTCCTCCGATTCATTATTATCCGTTGGTGTTTCTTCTGCATTTAATTCTTTATAACGGTCGAAAAAGAGGTCTAAAGGTAGCTCTTCAGCAATTTCTTCTTCCATTTGATGAATGTCTGGCAACTCTTCAAGAGATCTTAAGCCAAAATAATCCATGAAATAAGCCGTTGTTCCGTATAAAATCGCTCGTCCAGGACCATCCACCCGTCCTTTTTCTTCAATTAATTGGCGAGCAACGAGTTTTTGCATTGATCCTGCTGACTGCACCCCTCTTATTTCGTCCACTTCCACTCTTGAAATTGGTTGCTTGTACGCAACGATTGATAATGTTTCAAGCGCTGCTTGGGATAATGAGTTGGAAATAGGCGATTGAGCATACTTTTTCAACAACGGTGCAAACATTTTTTTAGTAGACAAGACAAAGTGATTGCCTACTTCTAGAATATTTAAAGCAGACTGTTGATCTGATTCATAGCGTTCTTTTAAAGCTGTTAGTGCTTCATATGTTTTGGCAGTAGATAGTTCTAGTAAATAGGATAATTCTTCTAACCCGATTCCTTCTTCACCAACGACAAATAGAATCGCTTCGATTTGACTAATTGTGGTCACATTGTTTCCTCCGTACTTGATTCGATCTTTTCAGACATATTATAGAGCAAAATTGTACTATAATTGTCCTCTTGTTCCACATGGATAACGCCTTTTTTCATCAATTCTAAAAGAGCCATAAAAGTCGTAACAATTTCTTGTTTTGAATGTGATGTAAAAAAAGAGTCAAAGTTTACTGGTGTATTCCGATCCATTTGAGACATTTTTTCAGAGATTGTGGTAATTTTTTCTTCTATTGATACGTCATCTCCAGCAACTGTTGTCTCCACTGGTTGACGATTTTTTTTCTTTTCTAACATTGCATGAAATGCCAGAAATAAATCAATTGTATTTAATTGGTTAGGTTCCAAAAACGGATCGTCTTCTTTATATTCATCAATATCCATCGGTTCTTTCGTATAATAAAGACTTCGCTCTGATTCTTTTTCATGTAACAGACCTGCTGCATATTTAAATTTACGATATTCTAGCAATTGAGCAACTAACGCATCACGCGGATCTTCGCCATCGAGGATATCATCATCTTCTGTCATTTCCATCTCTTGTTTTGGCAAAAGCATTTTGCTTTTGATTGCCATCAAAGTCGCGGCCATGACTAAGTATTCCCCAGCAATTTCGAGTTCTAATGTTTTCATTGTATGAATATAGTTCATATACTGTTCGGTTACTGCAGCGATCGGAATGTCATAAATATCGATTTCCAATTTTTGGATTAAATGTAACAGAAGATCTAATGGACCTTCAAATACATCCAATTTTACATTAATTTCCTGCAAGATCATCCAACTTTCTTTTTTCGACTCTCTAGTTTACCATAAAATTCACCGGTTGTGTTCTTTCCACTTGGATAAATAAGTAGACGTAGCTAAAGTTCCATATATTTTTGTATCTGGATATAATTCTGCTACCTCATTCAATAAATTAAAGCCAACTTTTTCCCCTCTAAATGAAGGATTAATGGATATATCATGTAAAATCATCGCCTCAGATGTTTCTACTTCGATTCCTACAATTCCTTGAATATTTTGCTCCCCAGTTGGTATCCAAAAAAGTAAATGTAAGTTCTCTTCCGTTTCATAACTGTCTATTTCTTTTAATAGCGCTTGATGTTCAAGCAATTTTTGATGAAAACTCAATAGACCCATCGCAATTTTTCGTTGCTCTTTTCGATAATACGTTAACATGTATCTCACCTTCTTTTTTTAGTTAAGCTCTTGGGAAATGTTGTTTGTAAACATCGGCCATTCGTTGTTTTGTTATATGCGTATAGATTTGCGTCGTAGAAATATCTGCATGTCCTAAAAGTTCTTGGACAATTCGTAAATCTGCACCATTTTCTAACAAATGAGTTGCAAAACTATGACGTAACGTATGTGGAGTGATGGTTTTATCAATTCCAGCATCACGAACGATTTGTTTTAAATTTTTCCAAATCCCTTGTCTTGATAATGCGCTACCATGATGATTGACAAATAAATGTGTTTCGTTTTGATTTTTTTTAACCAGTGCTGGACGGGCTTCTTCCATATATTTTTCGATCCATTGAATGGCGTAATCCCCTAATGGGATAATACGCTCTTTATCCCCTTTTCCTAAGGTTTGTACTAAGCCAATCGCCAAATGTAAATCCCCTATTTTTAATGCCACAAGCTCACTCACTCGTAATCCTGTTGCATACATTACTTCTAAAATCGCTCGATTTCTAATGCCTAAAGGTTTTGTTGTATCTGGTGTTTCGATCAGCAAAGTTACTTCTTCTACTGAGAGTGTATTAGGAAGTTTCTGTGCTTTTCTGGGCGAATCAATATGTTGCATGGGATCATGATCTGTGATTCGTTCTTGCCTTAAAAATTGATGAAACCCTCTTAAACTAGATATCATTCGAATAATAGTTGCTGAAGAATTATTTTCACTATGCAGTGTTTGTAGGTATTCCATAATTATGTACCGGTCAATTGATTGCCAAGAATCGACTTTTTGTTCTTGCAAAAACGTCAAGTATTTATGTAAGTCCCGTTCATAACTCTTTCTAGTATTAAGCGATAATCCCCGTTCTATTTGTAAGTAATGCAGATAGTCAGTTACTTGTTCTTCCATCTATTTTACCTCATTTCTTTTTAATATCATATCAAAGAATTCTATTGTATGTATAGTAAAATCATCAAAGGATTCTTAGACTATGTTTAAAAAGTGGCTGGGATATAACTCTAAGAGTCATATCCCAGCCACCTGAAAATCGAATAGAAGCTGAAACAGATCAACTCTTTCTTATTTTTCAGAACTAAACGCGTCTGTCCTAACTTTCATGATTAGTCAACATATTTTGTTAAAAATCCAGCGACTTTTTCTTTATACATTTCTGGGTTTACTGTATAAGCTTTTGCATGAGCAGCACCTTTTACGATGTATTTTTCTTTTGGTGCGTCAGTTGCATTATAAACCTCATCTAACATTTCAAATGGGACAAATTTATCTGCATCACCATGAATAAACAGCATCGGTACTTTATTTTTTTTCAATTGAGCCACTGAGCTAGCTTCTCCAAAGAAATACCCTGCACGAACTTTAGTGATTAAGCTGGTAACTGGTACTAATGGAAACGCAGGTAAATTAAACATGTCTTTTAATTGATATGCTAACTCCCCATTAACTGTAGAATAACCACAGTCTTCAACGATTGCTTTAACATTTTTAGGCAAGTTTTCACCACTAGTCATCATTACCGTTGCACCGCCCATACTAATACCGTATAGAGTAATTTTAGCATTGGCTCCATTTTCAGCTATAACCTTATCGATCCACTGAAGATAATCTTTTCGTTCAGGCCAACCAAACCCGATATAATCCCCTTCACTTTCACCATGCCCTCTGGCGTCAGGGACTAAAACGTTGTACCCAAAATCGTGGTACATCTTCGCAAAGCTAGCCATCGTTTCTGCATTTCCCATATAACCATGAGCCATAATCACATTTTTATCTGTTTTTTCTGCTGCAGGTAAATAAATAGCTTTTAATTTCAATCCATCCTTGGATGTCAACTGCCAATAAGAACGGTTTTTTTTATCTTTAAACCATTTTTCTTGCGGCGTTTTGACTTCAACATCAGTCCCTGGTGTATCTCCATCCAAGAAATCTTTTTCTGAAGGAACAACAGCATAATTGTAGAAGTACATCCCAGCTCCTGTTAATACGATTATAATTAAAATAATAATGACAATCAAAACTTTTACTATTCGACTCATCTGACTACTCCTTGTGTAAAGCATTACCCATTCTAACAGTTTTTATCTATAAAAAACAAATAATACTATTTTTTCAAATTCTTAAATAGTATAATGTTTTATTGTTTTTTTCGCAAGAGCTAGAAATAAAATCGACTTCAGAAAAAGTAGGTTTAGCCTAACTTTTTTGAAGTCGATTCAACTATAGTTTATTTTTTATTTTCAATTAATTTAAAGCTTGACCATGGCTTCAAGAAATCCAATAAAAATAACTCATCAGCAGCAATTCGACCAACAACGTTGACTCGTCCGTCATTTTTCATTTCTTTCAGTGCAATTTGTGTCTCACCTTTGTATTGTCCATAACCAACATTATCAATTAACACATCGCCTTTGGTCATATCTTTTGTGTTATGAGCTGGAAATGCACGGTCTTTAAAATGGATTCGTGTCATAGTCGAACGTAAAATATATTCTGATCGATCCCCACGATAACTGTGAAGGCTTGTAAACAGAACTTCTCTTTCATCGTCTGTAATATCATCTGCCACATCTACCTTAACAGATGGATACTCTGCATTAAACGCTTCTGCCATCGCTCTCAACTCCGCTTCTGAGGCGTACGCATTTCCTACTAAAATATCATCGATTAAGCCAGTTAAGACTAAATGCTTCACTTGTGTAGCAATTTCTAAATCACGATGATCTTCTAAAGAACATAAACCATCTTGCGTTGGCCAAGGCCCAAAAGTAGCATCATGTGAATTAACAAAAGCCATTGTATTTAAATTATATTTTCTAAATTTTTCAGAGCAGAATACAAAATGATCATAACCTAGTCCAGAGTAACGATGAGGATAAAAATTATGAGATCCTAATAGATTGTCTGTATTTGGTGAATAACTCATAATGTTATCAACATAACTTGTCCCTGTACTCATATTAATTTCGATTTTGATCCCGTATGGATTACGCGTCATTTTCGCTTCTTCAGCGCCAGTAAAGCCAACATCTAAGCGGACACCGTACGCACCCATCTCGTCAAAGAATGATAAGTCATCGTAAGAAATCTCTAATTGTTCAAATAAGGCAGGATTAATGTCGACCATTACTTCCATTCCAAGGCTGTTGGCATAATCTACAACTTTTTTAAACTCTGCTAATACTTTATCTTTATCCTCAGTTATTTGAAGTAAACTTGTAAAAACTCGCTTAAATCCATAGTTATGTGCTAAGTCTAGATACGCTTTGTCCTTTTCAAAGGTTGATCGTTCTGGATAAATAGAAATACCTAATTTTCCCATTATTACTGCCTCCTAAAATTTGTATTGATTATAATGTATCCATTTTCATTATAGCAGAATAAGAAAAAGTGGTCTACACCTTTCAAAATTCTTAAAAAAATTCTATTTTGACTAGCGGTTCTAAAGAGGATTTGTTATCATGAGATGTAACTATTTTTGAAAGGAAGACTTAACTTTATGAAAACAAAAAAATTCATTGCTGCAACTGCTCTATTAACATCATTAGTCTTATTTGCAGCATGTGGACCTAAAAACGAGAAAAAAACAGCAGATTCTTCTGCTACTTCTTCAAGTGAGACGTCATCATCTGAATCTGTTGATTTAAATGCATTGGACTTACCTCAATTATCAGAAACAGTTAGTGAAGATGAAGACTTAGTTGAAATGGTCACTACAGAAGGAACAATTGAAATCAAACTATTTCCAAAACAAGCACCAAAAACAGTTGAGAACTTCATCACTCATGCGAAAGATGGCTACTATGACAATGTTACCTTCCACCGTGTGATCAAAAACTTCATGATCCAAGGTGGCGATCCTAAAGGGGACGGTACTGGTGGAGAAAGTATTTGGAATGGTTCATTTGATGATGAAATTTCTAATCAATTGTATAACATTCGTGGTGCTCTATCTATGGCTAATGCTGGTAAAGATGCCAAAGGAAACGGGACAAACGGGAGTCAATTCTTTATCGTTCAAAACAGCGACGATATGTCTGATGGTCTATTAAAAGATGATAAACCAGAAAAAATTATCGAAGCGTATAAAAAAGGTGGAACGCCTCATTTGGATGGTAAACATACTGTTTTCGGACAAGTGACTAAAGGCATGGATGTTGTAGATAAAATCGCATCTGCTGAAACTGGCGATCAAGATAAACCTAAAAAAGATATCCGCATTGAAAAAATCAATATTTTACAAGAAGCAAAAAAATAAACGACTTTTAAGAATGGCTTAATTGCCATTCTTTTTCTTTTACTATAGGGGGAGCTAAAATGAAAAAGATTATGATTACGGGACCTGTTGGTAGCGGAAAAACGACATTAGCAAGACAACTAGCAAAAAAGAAGGATGTTCCCTTTTATGAACTAGATAATTTGATTTGGCAACGCTTAGCAATAGGTGATCAAAAACGATCTGAATGTGAATCTAGTCAACTACTTCAAGAGATTCTCCTTCAAAACGAATGGATTATCGAAGGAACAACTACTAAAGACTGGATCGAACCAGCTCTCAGTGAGTCTGACGTTATTTTGTTGTTACTACCACCTTATTATCTACGAGTGTATCGAATTATCACTCGATTTATCAAACAAACATTAAAAAAAGAAACTGCGCATTATAAGCCCAGTTTACATTTATTAGTAAATCTATTTAGATGGAACCATCACTTTGAAAAAAAGAATCTTTTAGAGTTACAAAAATTGACAGCAGATTTTCCTGAAAAACTAGTCATCCTAAATGATTCAAATCCTTACAGATCCTACTCCAAAATTTTAACTCGTTACAAATAATTTCTTTCCATTTCCTCATTAAATCAACGAATGACTATCCAAATTAAAAATAAAGTGGTACTGTTAAGCAAAGAGGTGAAAGCACATGACGTTTAATCCACAAATTGAAACGCTCATACTCGAGGCTTCCAATCGGAAATCTCCTCGTTTTGTAGCAAACGTAATCAACTTCCAGCAATTCGACCAAGAAGACGTAAAAGACACTGCGCAAAAATTAATTGAAGATGGACAAATTCAAGCAACACTTCATTTTCATTATAATGATTTATGTACAATTGACTTTATACCTCAGGCTATTTAATGAATTGATTACAAAAAACTGCACTCCTATAACTTCTCTTAGTCAGTCAATTTGCTAAGCAGAATTATACGCGTGCAGTTTTTCTATTTTTAAATACGATACAGTTCAGTTGCTGGTTCGACTCCACAGTACAACGACTCAGCTAAAACCACTTTTAGCCAACCACATTGAATGCCTTGAATAACTCTTCTTCCGATAGTTGCATGATTCCAGACATACTTAAAGAGGCAATACCAGTGGCAATGATCCAAAGTTTCATATGTGTTGCTTCGATTTGTTCATCTGAAAAAGATAAATAATTTTGATCTTTTCCGATCAAGCTTTTGAAAAAATTTAAAGACAATTTTTGTAATTCTGCCCCATAGGAATGCTTATCGCTATATAAAGATAGATACAACGCACTGTTCTCTTTTGCCAAATGTAAGTAGCTCATGCCGAAATCTATCAAACTATTTCCTGTATGTTCTTGAGAAAAAAAATCTTTTTCTAATTGTTCATGAATTTTGTTGAGCATTGTCAATTTTAAATCTTCCATATTTTTAAATTCAAGATATATCGGCTGTGTTGAAATCCCCATATGATCCGCTACATTTCTGGCAGTTATAAAAGAAAAACCCTTTGATACTAGCAATTCTTGAGCAGCTGATAAAATATGCTCTTTCGTGTACACTTTTTTTCTAACCAAAAACAGTTCCTCCTTAACTTTTATTATTTATAAAAACAAATGAATCCATATTTATTTTTTTGATATTTATTCTTTTATTTTACACCCTTTCAACACTGGATTTTCTCAATAATTATGCTTTTATAAGAAAAAGCTGATAAATTCACTTACTTCTTTGAAATATTATTGACCAAAGATACTTTTTCAAGCTATAGTTAAGTGAAATGATTCATGATGGAGGTACAAGCTATAGTGGCAAATAAGAATCAAAAAATTTATTTACATACGGATAAAAAACACTCAGAAATGGCTCATACACATAGGAGTTACTCTTTTCTGATTAGTTACTGTTTACTGCTTATTTTTATTGGATTATGTAGTGAATCCCTTTCAACTTTATCGGCAGGAATGGTACGGATTTTGACCTCACCTAGTAATTTATTGACTGATTACATTCAGTTAGGAACATTTGGCAGCGCCTTTGTAAATAGTGGTTTACTTACTCTAATTAGCGTACTACTTGCAAAAAAAGAAAAAATTCCTATTAATGGTCCAATGATTGCTGCACTATTTACAGTATCAGGTTGTTCTTTTTTCGGGAAAAATTTATACAACTCAATTCCAATCATTATCGGCGGACTTTGTTATGCGCAAATCGTCAAAAAACCGTTTTCGCAGTTTATTGTTGTCAGTTTATTCGGTAGTGCATTGTCACCGATTATCAGTTACCTTACGTTCGGTATTTCATTACCGCTGTTTTTTTCAATTCCTTTAGGTTGTTTGGTCGGTATTTTTATTGGCTTAATTTTACCTGCTCTGGCATCACATGTTCTAACATTTCATCAAGGTTTTTCTCTGTACAATGTTGGATTTACTTCAGGTTTGATTGCTATGTTATTTACTGGGATTTTAAGAATGTTTGGTTGGAAAATCGAAGGCACCAATTTGGTCTCTGTCAATTACCATAATCAGCTACTTATTTTTCTCCTTTTTTTATTTCTATTGATGTTTGTTACAGGTTTTGTTGTCAATCACTATTCTTTAAAAGGTTTAAAAACAATCAGCAAAACTTCTGGTAAACTTATTACCGATTTCATTTCAATCTCAGGCGTTGGTGCGACGATGATGAATATGGCTTTAATTGGCTTTTTACTCGTTGCCTATACTCAAGTCAGTCAGTCTACACTAAATGGACCAATTGTTGGCGCGATTTTATCGGCGGTTGGATTTAGCGCTTTTGGTAACCATCTTTTAAATAGCCTTCCTTTGTTAATCAGTGTTTTCCTGACAGCGCAATTATCGTCAGTATTCGAGATTGATCAAACGACCGTTGTATTAGCTGGAATATTTGGGACAGGACTAGCGCCTATTGCTGGTTATTACGGGTTGACTTTTGGATTGATTGCAGGTTTTTTACATATGTCTTTAGTCACAAATGTCAGTTATCTGCATGGCGGACTCAATCTTTACAACAATGGATTTTCTACTGGTTTTGTGGCCGCTGTCATGGTACCAATACTGGATAATATTTTACAGATCAGAAAGGTGAAGCGACATGCAAGAAAGAGACAAAGCGAAACGAATCATTGATGAATTATTGACTTACTTTTTTTCAAATGATATTAGCGAGATTAAAATTGAATTGGATTTTACTGCTGAAGGTTTTTCTATCGAAATGCAAGGCTACACTGAGGAAGAACCTGAAAATGTAATGCATTTACTCGAGCTGTTAAATACACCTCGAGATTTAAGTATTGAAGGTTATTATGATGAACTTCTTGGAATCACCCATCACGAAGAGGAAGATTATCATTTGCTTGGATTGATGATTGATGAAGCTGAAATTAGTTTTGATTCTCCTACTTTTGATATTAAAGTGTTTCGAAAAAAGTAGTATACAAATAAAAAGAAGGAGGGAATTTCTCCTTCTTTTTATTTGTATATCGCACGTTCTCCACCGATTAACTTAGGTCGTGTCCATAAATAAGTCGTGTGAGCTGCACCAATTTCTTTGATTGTTGTACGAATTGGAACTTGAACATATTTAATGTGCATCCCAATCGAAGTATCTCCTATATCGATTCCTCCATGGGCTACTATTTTTTCGATAACGACTGGATCGGAAAATTGATGGTAAGCTGACATTGCTGCTGCTCCTCCCGCATGAAGTGAGGGAACGACGGAAACTCTCTCAAAATGATAATGCTTAGCGACCTCTTTTTCTACCACCAATGAACGATTAATATGCTCGCACCCTTGAACAGCTAAATAAATACTTTTTTGATCTAAAAATTGCCTGAGCGTAGAAACGATCATTTCTCCTGTTTCCTTACTGGATTTTTTACCGATTGTGTTACCGTTGATCTCACTGCTGCTACAACCTAGTACAAAAATATTACCTGACTCTAATTCAACTTGCTCAAAATATTCTTCAAGACCTTTCAATAACTGCTGTTGATACTCTTTTAACTTATCCATTTCCTTTCCCTCCGAACTTTATCCTTTTTGCGTACTTTTATTATGCAAAATATTTGTTCGTTCGTCAAAATAAAAAAGTATGTAGAGCTATCCAAATGACTATCAAATTTACACTTCTAAACATGCTGATTTTTAGCTGAATTACATAAAAAAGAGACGAAAATCCTTTCGTCTCTTTTGGTTACTTCATATTATTTACCATCTACGATATTCAGACGAACTTTTTTGGGTCCATCTACGCGTACACTATAAACAATTGTACGGATTGCCTTAGCAACTCGTCCTTGCTTTCCAATGATACGACCGATATCTTCAGATGATACAGTCAAGTTGTACTCTAGAAAAACATCAGATTCTTCTATCTCTAACTTAACTAATTCAGGTTGACTGACTAATGGGCGAACGATAGCTAAGACTAACTCTTTCACATCTGTCATCATCGGTCACCTTATTTCTTTTCAAGTTTAGCTTCGTGGTGTTTTTTCATAACGCCTTCTTTTGAAAGGATGTTACGAACAGTATCTGAAGGTTGAGCACCTTTAGACAACCAGTCCAAAACTAAATCTTCTTTTAAAACTACTTCTGCAGGATCTTTTAAAGGATTGTAAGTTCCAACAGTTTCGATGAAACGTCCATCACGAGGAGAACGAGAATCTGCGACTACAATACGGTAAAAAGGACTCTTTTTAGAACCCATGCGTTTTAAACGAATTTTTACTGACATTTTATATATTACACCTCCATTAACTTAATCACAAATGTTAGTTTACCAGATTTACATCTTGCTGTAAAGAGTTTTTTCTTGACACCTTAAAAAAAGCGTTAAAATACCTTTTTCAGCAGTTTTTTGCCTATCGTGTATGTGATATACTTAGATTACCTTGGCAGGGGCAAATCGTTTTTGCTTCACAAAAAGAAACAACGAAAAATAGCTTTATGCTCTTTTGTTGTTTCTTTTTCTGTCCTTGAGACTCAGATTAATTTAGTTCATATAGATAATAGTCAAACAGCGTTTTCTTTTCAAAACCAATTGATTCATATAACTTATATGCTGGTGTATTCGTGGATTCAACTTCTAAATAAATACTGGTTGCATTTTTTTCTACTAACTGCTGAAGTACTTGATTGAGAATTTTCCTACCTATTCCTTGTCCACGAAAATCTGATCTAACAACAAATCCATAGATACCGTAGGATTGTCGATCATTTTCTATGCGTATACATGCAATCACTTCTCCATCTTTTCTAAGTACAAGGGTTTTTTTCAAATCCTCTAGATTCAATGGTATTACCTCTTCTACATGTTCATGATCTTCTAATGCAGCAATTGGTTTTGCATCTTCTATTTTTGCTAGTTCTAGAGCAACTTCAGATGATTCAGCGACAAATTTTTTTCTTGCTAAAATCATTGAATACTCAGAAAAACTATACGTATAATTTTCATTTTCTTTAAGATACTGAGTGACACCGCTCTCTTCTCTATCAGCAATGACTAAAATCCGTTTTGCTTTTTGCTGTTTTGAATAATTACTCCACGCTTCATCCATCATCTGGAAAATCTGCTTATCATCTTTAGCAATCATTGTCACCTCTACTTCTTCTGGGTCGTAATGACTTAGTGCTGCATAACCAACCAATTCGAGTTCATCCCAACAAAGTAGATGCGTCCCCTTTTCATTGTGGTCTTCAAAAATACTTAGATCAAGTTTATATGCGACAGCATATCGCAGTTCATTTTCTTCTTTTAATTTTTTTACCTCAGCTATTTCTTGTGATGACAGTTGATTTTTAATCATTTGTTTTAAAGTCATGCGTTCTCCTTTATTCATCTATTATTTTGCTTTTTTCGTATTGTTAGTGACTGTTTTCATTTAATTCTTTATATCGAAAACAAGTTGTTACATGGTCATTAATTAATCCAACTGCTTCTAGAAAAGCATAAATAATTGTACTACCAATGAACTTAAATCCTCTTCTCTTTAAATCGTTGCTGATTCTATCAGATAATTCATTTGTTGTAGGGATTTTTTCTTGTATTTCATAGGCATTTCTCATTACATTTTTTCCATTAAACTGCCATAAGTAATGAGAAAATGAGCCGAATTCCCTTTGCAGTTCAAGGACTTTATTCGCGTTATGAATAGCTGCTTCGATTTTTTTGCGGTTACGGATAATTCCTTTATTCATTAATAGCTCCTCAATTTTTTTCTCATCATAAGCAGCAACTTTTTCTATGTCAAAAAAATCATAGGCACGATCAAATGCTTCCTCCTTGTTCAAAATTGTTTGCCAACTTAACCCAGCTTGATTAATATCTAAAATCAATTTTCTAAATAGACGCCGATCTTCATACACAGGAACACCCCAAATCTTATCATGATATTCTTTCATTTTTCCATTCGTTTCTGCCCAGGAACATCGTTTTTTCATCTTCTTACACCCCTCCAAACACTCTGTTTATTTCTTCTATTTTAACAAATTTTATAAAAAAATGTTTACAGACCTAACTGTACTATGTATACTAGTACACAGTAAACACATTGCTCAGAAAGGAGCTCCTCATGATTTCTATTAATAAAACAAGTAGTAAACCTTATTACGAGCAGTTAATGTTAAGTATCAAAGAAGATATTTTAAACGGCCACCTACAAGCTGGTGAGCAATTACCCTCAGTCAGAGAAATGGCTAAACAACTGATGATGAATCCCAATACCATCAGTAAAGCTTATAAATTATTAGAATCCCAAGAAGTAATTGTAACCGTTAAGGGCAAAGGTACTTATGTCAAAAAAATAAATAGAGAATTACGTGACGACTATCAAATCCAAAAAATCAAAAAAAAATTCAATGATTTAGTCATTGAAGCAAATTATTTAAATGTTGGTAAGGACGAAATTAGTCAATGGTTGGATGAAAGTTACTTACAGTTGAAAGGAGAATAGGTATGAAAATAGAACATCTAGAAAAAAATATCGATCAGCACATGATTCTAAAAGAGATTAATTTAACGATCAATCAAGGGGAAATCACGGGTTTAATTGGACGTAACGGCTCTGGAAAAACAACTTTTTTCCGATTAATTGCGGGTCATTATGAGCTGGATCAAGGAAAGATATTGATTGACGATGAAGATATTCAATCGAATAGAACACTTAAACAAAAAATCTTTTATATTGATGAACAGTATAATTTTCTTTCAGGCTATTCGTTAGATAAATTATTCTTATTTTATCAACAAGCTTATCCGACTTTTAATAAAGGAAAGTATCTTGAACTAACAAAACAAAACCAGCTCCATCCTAAATTAAACTATCGATCAATGTCAAAGGGAATGCGAGGTCTTTATACTATGATCTTAGCCATTTGCTCTAATGCAGAATACCTTTTACTCGATGAACCTTTGGATGGCTTAGATGTGATTGTTAAAAAAAATGTGTTAGGTCTGCTTTTAGATGACGTCAGTGAAAATAGTCGTTCAGTAATCATTTCTTCACATAATTTAAATGAATTAGAAAATATTATCGATCGAGCGTTGATTTTGAAGAATAAACAGATTCAACTTGACTATCATTTAGAAACGTTACGAGAATCTGCTAGAAAAATCCAAATGGTCTTCAAGACAAAGAAAGTGCCTCAAATCGTTAAAGAAAATAGTCAATTGCTACATTTTCAAGGACGTGTGGTTACAGCTATTTTTGAAAACTATACCGAAGAGTTAAAAGGACGAATTCAAGTGGAGCAACCTCTTTTATTTGAAGAATTGCCGTTGACTTTAGAAGATGTCTTTGAAGCTAATCTTGGCAATGAACAAACAGAACTTATGTTACAAGGAGAGAATCTATGAATAAACAGTTAATGACTATTTTAAAAAAGCGTTATGGTCTCGCTTTAATCGTTGTGTGCTCGTCGATTATATTATTTTATGGCTTTTCAGGGATCAGTGATGTTAATCGTTGGAAAGAAATAAATGCTTATTATGATTCTGAAGAGTTTATAAATGAGTTGAATCGTTCTCCAGAAGAGTATGGCTCCGAATATAAACAGTTACCTGCTGAAAAGCGACATAAAACGTATAAGGAAGAAAATTTAAAGTTATTTTATCAAGCGGAAAGCTATGATGAATATGGCAAACCAATGGATAATTCCAATCAGCCTCATTACACTGGCTATTTTAGTGAAAACTTTGTTCTTTTATTTGCCGTAGTTTCGATGATTGGCTTTGGTTTATTCTTTATTGATTTAAAGACTTCTTTTAATGAATTTCTTTTTTCTCTAGGTGTTTCTAAGAAACAGATCTACTTCTCTAAATTTGCACTAATTGCAATACCTGTCTTAGGTAGTGTGCTTTTAGCGAAAATGTTACTTGTGGCTATTATTATTACAGGAATTCCGGCCGAATATATAAACATAGATATGATTCAATTAATGTTCGGAGTAGTTGCCAGTTGGACAACAGTCATTCTTTATTTCTCATTGTCAGCGTTTATTGGCTTAATTACTGGACATATACTTTTAGCTCCGCTGACTGCTTTTGGCTTCTGTGGCTCATTTGTTTTTTTCGCTACAGCAGTAGTAAATATGTGGAACTATTATATTGACGGCGTGACTTACAATTATCTAGCCAGCCCTCATTTTATTTACTCAATAACAAAAGAACCAATCTCAGTGCTACCAATTATTTTGGCCGTCCTTCTCTCTTTCTTCTTGTTTATTTTTGGGGCATTCTTATTCTCCTCATTGACCTTGGAGAAAAAGGGGAACTACCTACTCTTTGACAAACTAAAGCTTCCAGTAATTATTGCAATGACACTCTATGTTCCTATTGTGCTAGTATTTGGTCGCGGCTGGTACTTTGGTGAAGAGAATCGCTCCCCTATCCCCAGTTTGTTAACCTACGGGCTGATTACTGTTTTAATTGGCATATATGTCGTGTACAGAAAAGAAATCCACCTATGGTTAAATAAACGAAAAGTAAAAAAGGTGGTTTCCACCAATCTATAATTTAAATAAAAAAGAAAGCTGATCAATCATTTGACCAAGCTTTCTTTTTTCTTATTTTTTCTTCTTTTTCTTCTTCTTACTTTTTTTCACCATACGGTTCATTGCCATTTTTCCAAGTTTACCTTTGATTCCGCCACCAAGCATTTGATCCATACCTGGGATATCCATATTACCTTTTGACATTTGCTGCATCATTTTTTTCGATTCTTTGAATTGTTTGATCATGCGATTAACTTCAACCACATTATTCCCAGAACCAGCAGCAATTCTTCTTCGGCGACTTGGGTTTAACAAATCTGGATTTTCTCTTTCTGCAGGAGTCATTGATAGAATCATCGCACGTTTTCGTTCAACGTCTTTTGGATCGACTTTGACATTTTCTAACCCAGGCATATTGCTCATACCAGGAATCATCTTTAATAGATCCTCAATGGGACCCATCCCCATTACTTGGTCTAATTGCTCAATAAAGTCATTAAAGTCAAAGCTATTTTCTTTCATTTTTGTTGCTAATTCTTCAGCTTTTTTCTCGTCATAATCTTGTTGCGCTTTTTCAATTAGAGTCAACATATCTCCCATACCTAAAATACGGCTAGACATACGATCTGGATGGAAAATTTCTAGGTCAGTAAGTTTTTCACCTGAACCGATAAATTTGATTGGCGCACCTGTTACAGCACGAATTGACAACGCTGCTCCCCCACGAGTATCGCCATCTAATTTGGTAATCACAACACCAGTAATACCTAATTGCTGATTAAAGCTGTCTGCGACATTCACTGCATCTTGTCCAGTCATCGCATCAACGACAAGCAAAATTTCTTCAGGTTGTGCAATATCTTTAATTTGTTTTAACTCATCCATCAATGCTTCATCTACATGAAGACGACCAGCTGTATCGATCAAGACATAGTCATTTTTCTTTTCTTTCGCTAGTGCCATCCCTTGACGTACAATTTCAACAGGATTTGTGTCTGTTCCCATATCAAAAACAGGGACATCTAATTGTTGTCCTAAAACTTTTAATTGATCAATCGCCGCTGGACGATAGACATCGGCTGCAATCATCAAGGGACGTGCATTTTCATTTTTGATTAAATGTTTAGCTAATTTCCCGCCAAAGGTTGTTTTACCCGCACCTTGTAAACCAACCATCATAATGACTGTTGGTATTCGTTCTGATTTATTCAATCCAACTGTTTCTGATCCGAGGGTTGCTGTTAATTCTTCATCAACAATTTTAACGATTTGTTGTGCTGGTGATAAACTTTCAAGAACTTCAACTCCAACAGCGCGCTCACGTACACGTTTGGTAAAATCTTTAACTACCTGTAAATTTACATCGGCTTCTAATAAGGCTAAGCGGATCTCTCTCATCATTTCTTTTACGTCAGCTTCAGATACTTTCCCTTTACGACGTAATTTACTCATCGCCTGTTGTAGGCGGTCTGTTAAACTTTCAAAAGCCATAATCTCATTCCTCTATTTCTTGTATTTGTTCTATATAATTGGCAATCATTGTATCTTTCGGATAGGTTTCGTTCACATATTTTTTTAGCGTGTCTAATAATTCTCCACGAACGATATAGTCAGAAAAAAGATGAAGTTTTTTTTCATATTCTTCTAAAATTTTTTCAGTCCGTTTGATATTATCGTAAACTGCTTGTCGACTAACCTCGTATTCTTCAGCGATTTCTCCTAGTGAAAAATCATCTGCATAATACATTTCCATGTAATTCATTTGCTTTTCAGTCAATAAAGTTGAGTAAAATTCAAATAACGCATTCATTCGATTGGTTTTTTCAATTTCCATAATTGTTGCTCCTAACTTCAATCCCTTTTAGGTTACCGATTTCAAAGGGATTAGTCAATAGTTCTGATGTGATTTTCCAGTATTTTTTCAAATGATTCAATCAACTGATCATAATAAGAGGCAGCATTAGCACAAAAATCATTTTTAGAGAAACGTTCCTCAACAATTTTTTGTTGATTGTTTTCTTGTTGATACCCTGTTAAAACAGCTTCAGCACTTGAATCGTTTAAAAGCATTTTTAAGGTTGTTAGTGGGATTGGAAATAAACTTTCTACCTCTTCTTCTTGTAAGTGAAATTCGCCAAGCATAATTTTTTGGTTTACTAAATAAACATTTGTAAATTCATTATCCATAAATGAACCAAGACTAATTTGTACTGGAAAAACCCCTAAAAACAATGCCTGATTTATAGCAACCTCAATTCCTAGCTCTTCTTTTACCTCTCTAAATCCATCTAAAACTGTTTCTTCGGCTAACAAATGTCCTGCAGCCGTGATATCTAACTGATTTGGAAAATCTTTTTTATTTGATGAGCGTTTTTGAATATAAATCGTTAGTTCATTGTCTTCAATCGTGTAAAACCAACAATGAAACGTTTCATGCCATAGCCCTTTCAAGTGTGCTTCTTCTCGTGTAGCCTCTCCAATGTACTGATAATCCTTATCAAAAATCTTTAATACTTCATTCTCCGCCATTTTTTTTCTCCTCGCATTCAACCGATTCTTGCCAATCATTTTCCGAAACGACAGAAAGACCCTTTAAAATAAAATATGCAGTTGCGACACCTACGCCATTTCGACGATCACCAGAAAAATTGCCATCATAAATACTATGTCGACCGCACGAAGGACTGTTTTCTTTTAAAATAATTGTTGTGATTTGCTTTTCAATTAGTTTTTGATACGCGAATTTTGCGCCCTCTTTATAAATTTCTGTAACGTTTTCCCCCGTATTTGTAATGATGATCGCCTGATTTTTCCACACATCAAAACCATCCCCGCCTCTGATTTCAGCAGGTTCTCTGGGAGTAGGCAATCCACCTAAGACCTCTGGACAAATGAGAATCGCTCGTCCTTGAGTCACTAATTCTTTTAACGCACTAATTTCTTTTGACTGCCCATCATAACGACAGCAAATTCCACCAAGACATGCACTAATACCAATCATTTGCTTCCCTCATTTCAATTGTAATTATTATACCATTTCTTTGAGTATGAAAGTAGTTTTTGAAAGATTCCATAAAGTTTTTGATCCATACTAATCTGTGATAAAATGTCTTTGTAATTATTTCGCATTTAAGGGAGCCAAAAATAGATGAAAAAAGTGCTAGTTGTCGATGATGAACCGTCAATCGTAACGTTATTAACCTTTAATTTAGAAAAAGACGGGTACGAAGTAATGACTGCCGTTGATGGAGCTGTTGGTTACGAATTAGCGTTATCCAATGAATTTGACTTTATCATTTTAGATGTTATGTTGCCGAATATGGACGGCCTAGAAATCACTAAGTCATTACGAAGAGAGAAAATTGATACTCCTATTTTGATATTAACGGCCAAAGATGATCAAGTAGATAAAATTATTGGTCTTGAAATCGGTGCTGATGATTATTTAACTAAACCATTTAGCCCTAGAGAAGTTTTAGCTCGAATGAAAGCTATTTTCAGACGCTTAAAACCTAGTTCAGCTAGTCAAAAAGAAGAAGTTGAAGAACCTCAGCGAATGCCTTTGGTTTTGGGAGATATTATTGTTGACGAACAAAATTATGAAGTAAGTGTTCGAGGCAAAAAAATTGATCTTACACCGAAAGAATTTGAGCTGTTGGTTTATTTTATCAAGCGGAAAGATCGAGTCATTGATCGAGATACATTATTAGATCGGATTTGGAATTATGATTTTGCTGGTCAAAGCCGGATTGTTGATGTCCACGTTAGTCATTTAAGAGATAAGATTGAAATTGATCCTAAACGCCCAGCTTATTTAGTAACGGTCAGAGGATTCGGTTATCGTTTCCAGGAGCCTAAAAAATGAAAAAAAGACAACGAATCGAATATCTTTTTGTTGGACTCATGATGTTTGCTTTATTTGTGGGAAGTATTTTTTTGACAGATTATTTTTTTAAGAAAGAATTATTCACTCAACAAGAAGAATATTTGCAAAAAAAAGGGGCGTTGCTGATAGAGCAATTATCTCCTGATTCTTTTCGAAAACAAGCATTCTCTTCTAAAGAAAAGCAACTTGTAGATCATTATACCTCTGACGAGAATGAACGATTGACCATGATGAATCCAAAAGGAGATATTTTCTATGATAGTAGCGATCCAACGCTGCGCGAATCAAGAACAAATCGACCAGAAATCAAAGCCGTCCTTTCTGGTGCTACGTTTGGATCAGCCTTAAGAAATAGCGTCACACTAAACAAACAATTACTTTATCTAGCCATGCCTATCCAACAAAATGGTGAATTAGTCGGCATTATTCGTATTGCAGAAGAAACAAGTCAGTTTTCTAAAAGCATTCAATCTTTCCGTCGTTACCTTATAATGACTTTAGGCATTTTATTTTTGGTGATAACTGTTTTTGTTTTCTTATTACTCCATCAAAAAAATGAACCCTTAGTCACCGTGTTGCCTGTTTTGAAAAAAATTGTTAAATATCCAGATGAGACTCGTTCAATTATCCAAGATTCTCCCGAATGGAATGAGCTTTATCACACAGTCAATCTTCTAAGTCAACAAATGAGTGAAACATATTTAGCTTATACTTCAACAGACGAACAATTTCACGCTTTATTGGATGAGTTGATGATCGGTGTCTTTATCATTGATATCGATGGAAAATTACAGTTGATCAATCCGAAAATGTTCGATATTTTACTGATTTCAGAAAAAGATACAGGTAAAAATTATTTTGATGTCATTAAAGAACCTGCATTGATTCACTTAATCCATCAAGTTGTAACTGAAAAAAGTACAGTTCACCAAGAAATAAAATTAACTCATACTCCCAATGAAATGATCCTTGATATGTCCTTACGCTTTATCGAAGAAGATGGCAATGATTATCAAGTATTGGGAATCGCTTATGATTTAACCCGTGTTAGGCAACTAGAAAAAATGCAAAAAGATTTTGTGAGCAATGTTTCTCATGAATTAAAAACACCAGTCACCTCTTTATTAGGCTTTACCGAAACTTTATTAGATGGTGCAAAAGACGATCCTGAAACATTAGTACAATTTCTCGAAATCATGCAAAAAGATGCTTTACGCCTGCAACAATTAATCCAAGAAATTCTGCAACTTTCTCGTGATGGTCGAAGCATCTCATATGAGGATCAGAATATTGTTGTCTATTCATTCGTTGAAGAAATTTTACGGTCTTATCGTAAAGCAATCAAAGAAAAAAATTTAACGATTACCATTCAGGGCGACAAGACAACTAGCTATACAACAAAGTATGAACTATTTTATCCTATCATAAAAAATTTGATTGAAAATGCCATTCAATATTCTCAAACAAAGGGAAAAATCAGTATTGATTTTGGTTTTAGCGATGAATTCTTTTTTACCGTTAAAGATAGTGGTATTGGCATTAGTTTAAAAGATCAAGAAAGAATTTTTGAACGCTTTTATCGGGTAGATAAAGCACGGAGTCGTCATTCAGGTGGCACTGGGCTAGGCTTATCCATCGTGCATAACTATACAGAACTTTTAGGTGGTTCAGTATCTATTGATAGTCATTTAGGGTTAGGTTCGACCTTTACAGTTCATTTACCTAATTCTGAGTAAATCAGTGAAAAACAACTAAGGCAACAGTCACAGAAATTGTTCTTTACTTTTCTGTGATTGTTGCTTTAGTTGTTTTAGGGGAAGAGGTTATTTATTGGTAATCGTTCCAGAGACATCTCTATCGACTTTCATCTCTGTAATCGGTAAGTAGCCTAATTCTTTTACCACACCTTTTTGAACATCGTCACTTAGCATAAAGTCAAGAAATGCACTTACGCTTTTATCTGGTTGTCCTTTAGTATACATATGTTCATAAGACCAGATTTTCCATGAATTATCAGCCACATTTTCTTCTGTTGGTTTTACATCATCTACGCTTAGAGCAATCGTTGAATCATCCATGTATGAAAAGGCAAGGTAGCTGATTGCACCAGGCGTTTGTGAAACGATTTGACGAACGGTTCCTGATGAGTCCTGTTCTTGAGATTGAACAGCTTGTGCCCCATCCAATCCCCATTTTTCAAACGTTGCTCGTGTACCACTTCCACTTGGTCGATTGATCACGGCAATTTCTTGATCTTTTCCACCTAGGTCTTTCCAATTTTTTGTTTTTCCAGTAAAAATATCAATTAATTCTTGTTTCGTAAGATTCTTAACACCGACTTCTTTATTAACAACAGGTCCCATACCAACTACTGCGACACGGTGATCCACTAATTTTGATGCATCGACTCCAGACTTTTCTTCAGCAAAGACATCCGAGTTACCAATTGTCACAGCTCCATCGGCGACTTGAGATAACCCAGTTCCGCTCCCCCCGCCTTGGACAGATATTGTATAGTTTGGATTTTCTGCAATAAATTGATCTTTTGCTGCATCCACTAACGGCTGTAATGCAGTTGAACCTACCGCCACAATTTTAACCGGTTGATTACTTGTACTTTCTTTAGCAGTATTACTGCTCTCTTTCGTTGCTGTTCCTTGATTGCCGCAGCCTGCGATTAAAAGCCCTACACTTAAAACAATTGCTGATACTAAACGTTTCTTCATTCTTACACGTCCTTTTCAATTAGTTACAAACATAGTTTACCAAGGACGTATTAATTTTTTGGCAGATTTTTGTAAATTACAAGTAAAGGAATGTAAATTTTTTGTACATGGAAAATCATCTTTGATTGCTTTGATAGGTTCTTTTCAAGCAAACAGAAAACCTAGAGAAATGTTCCTCTAGGCTTTTCTACGGTTTATTTCATTTTTTGAACTTGTTTCTGTTTTTCCTATCCTTTAATATCCTAAATGAACGACTGGCACTTTAGCTCTAGACGTTTTTTGTGTCCATGTAATTGCCTATTCTTTTCATTGCTTCTTTGAGAATCTCAAAATCTGCAGCATAACTGATTCGAACATAGCCTTGTGCTTCCTTGCCAAACGCAATACCTGGGATAATTGCCACTGCTTGTTTTTGAGCTAAGTCCACGCAGAATTTCATTGAATCTGTTTCGTAATCACTTGGAATTTTAGCAAAAATATAAAAAGCTCCGTTGGGACGAGCAACTTCAAAGCCGAAACTTGTCATTTGTTCATAAACAAAGTCTCGACGTTTACGATATTCTTCTTTCATTATTGCTGCATCATTTATCCCTTCCACCAATGCTCTGACAGCGGCTTTTTGTGAAATCGTGGACGCCGCTGTCACTAAGTATTGGTGTACTTTAATAATCTCAGCAATCAAAGGCTGTGGTCCAAAAATAAACCCAATACGCCATCCTGTCATTGCATGAGATTTGGATAACCCATTAATCAAAATTGTTTGCTCAGGGATAAACTCAGCGATTGATACATGTTGCTCATCGTAAGTCAGTTCACTATATATTTCATCACTTATTACAAAAATCGAGTATTTCTTTAATACCTCTGCAATCGCTTTGACTTCTTCACGATTATAGGTCACTCCAGTGGGATTACTTGGATAGTTTAAAATAATCGCCTTCACTTTTTCTCCATGTTCAAACATAGCTGCTTCAATCATATCAGGCGTTAAAACGAACTGATTAGCTCGAGTATCAATATAAACCGGCTCAGCTTGTGCTAACGTAATTACTGGTTCATATCCAGGATAAATAGGTGCTGGCATCAACACTTTATCTCCTGGTTCCAAAATAGATAATAAACTAGCTGAAATTGCTTCAGTAGCTCCAACAGTGACCAAAACTTCCGATGTTGGTTTGTAGCTTACACCATATTTTTCCTTCATGAAAAATGTTGCTGCTTCACGAAGATCTGTTAAACCTGACATGCCAGAATAATGAGAAAAATTTGCATTAATGGCATCATGTGCGGCTGTTTTTACATGCTCTGGCGTATTAAAATCCGGCTCTCCTAAAGTTAGTTTGATGATTCCTTCAATATCTGTCACTTGTTCGTCAAACTGGCGAATCATCGATACTGCAATTTTGTCTACTTGTTTATTAAATCGTTTCGTCAAATCCATGTAAGCCACTCCTTTTGCTCTAATCGTCCGATAACACCTAACTGTTAAACGGGTGCCTCTTCTGACTTAACTTCTTTTACTTAATGGATTTATGATATCATAATCCGCGAAAAAATGAAATTTGTATTTAAAAACTATTTATTTTCTCTTCAAATACACAGATAAAACTTGCGAAATAAGATTCACTTCTTTATAGTTAAAAGAAAATGATTTGTAAAATAGTACAAAAATCCCCTCTAGGAGGTACACTGATGAAAGGAATAAGAACTATCATCCCCTATATTCCAGGAGAACAACCGAATTATCCAACCATGATAAAATTAAATACAAATGAGAATCCTTACCCGCCTTCACCAAAAATAGAAGCTATATTAAAAAGTTTCAATTCTGAACAATTAAAACGATACAGTTCTACTGATAACCTTTCTTTAAAAAAATCTCTGGCTTTTAAACATGGTGTCACTCCAGAATATTTTCTAATTGGAAATGGCTCAGATGAAGTGCTTGCATTTTGTTTTATGGCGTTTTTCAATAGTTCAGAACCTATTTTATTTCCAGATATTACGTATGGTTTTTACAAAGTCTGGGCGGATTTATTTCATATTCCCTTTCAGGAAATACCTCTTAATAATGCATATCAAATAAACATTGATGACTACATCCAGCCAAACGGCGGCATCGTCATCGCAAACCCGAATGCTCCAACTAGTTTAATCAAACCTCTCAGTGAAATCGAAGAATTAATTCGTCAAAATCCTGATGTAATGGTGATTATTGATGAAGCCTATATTGATTTTGGCGGCGAATCCGCTCTGTCCCTTTTGGAGTCATACCCAAATCTGGTCATTATTCGAACACTTTCTAAATCTCGTTCGTTGGCTGGTTTACGAGTTGGCTATGCCATAGGTCAGCCAAAATATATTCGTATCGCTGAAAGTATCAAGTCCTCCTTTAATCCTTATTCAGTTGATTCCTTAGCTGAAACCTTAGCAACTGCAGCAATTGAAGATGAAAAGTATTATACTGAAACGATAGAAAAGATTTGTAAAACAAGAGACTGGTTTTCACAAAGTATTGCTCATTTAGGCTTTCAGTCTTTTACTTCTAAAACAAATTTTATTTTAACAACCCATTCTAAATTGAGTATGGAAGACTTGTATCACTATTTGGAAAAGCAAGATATTTTCGTACGATATTTCCCCAAAATTGAACGACTGAGAAATTATTTAAGAATCTCAATTGGGTCACAAGAAGAAATGAATGAGGTGTATCAGAAATTAGCTCATTACGTGGAAAGTAATAGAACGAAAGCATAAAAAGATAGTATTCATATTTAGAGCAAAGGAACCATGTATTGGGATGTCGTATCTTGAAATCAAAAAAACGGTAAGGTCAAAAGCCACCTCTTGGGAAACATGCTTTTGACCTTACCACTCTAAATTTAAAGTGTTAAAATAATTGTTTTAATTCGTTGATAAAAAATTTGCCAATTTTACTGATTGGTTTATTCTTTTGATAAAGCACGCAAATTTTGTTCTTTGTGCTTTCAGCTAATGGTACTAAACGAATCTCTTTCTTGGTAAACCCTGTCACAACACCCGAACCAGATGCATAGGCGTCGGTTTCAACTAATAAATTCATCAATGTCCCACGATCATTGGTGTAAATCACCGTTTCTTGCTCCTGATTTTCAATTAAATCCTCAGAAAAATAAGCAAAATTACTTCCTTCTTGTGTAAAACGAACTTGGGGATAACAACAAAGCTGTTCCAACTGAATTTCTTTTTGCTTCGCAAGCGGATGTTCTTTTCCAAGGAAAATATGGGTGTTAAAACTACCAACAACATCATAGGTCAAATTTGCTTGTTCTAAATAACGCTCTATCCCAGATTGATTTTGACTATTTAAATAAATGATTCCAAGTTCACTGTGATAGCTTTTCACATCTTCAATTACTTTTAATGTTGTTGTTTCAAATACACGGAAATTTTTATATTGTTCCTTAAATTGCTGGATCACTTTCCCCATCACTTCACCTAAAAAATCATAATGTTGAGAGGAGATAGAAAAACGCTCACTGGTTGTGATTTCTTGGTAACGATTTTCAATAATTTCCATTTGAGTCAAAATTTTTTCCGCATGTTCTAAAAAAGTCAATCCCTCTTCGGTCAAAGAAGCACCTTTATTGGTTCGAATAAATAAAGTAACTCCGATTTCTTCTTCGAGCTCACGAATACCATTGGACAAACTTGGTTGTGTGATAAACAGTTTCTTTGCTGCTTCACGAAAACTGCCATTATTCGCAACGGCTACAACATATTTCATCTGTTGAATATTCATACGCGTCCTCCAGTTTACTCAGAAAAATAGACTTTGCGTCCATTAAGTGGTTGAACTGGACGATTATTGAATGGCAACATTCCTTCATGGATTCGTTGAAAAAAATCCTGATCCATGTTCTGAACAGAATCAAACACAAACCAATGAACAGGTCCTTTTGTTGGTGGTGTTGTTAGTGAACCTAAATAATGAAAATGAGACTTTTGTTCTGGTAAAAAAATTGACGGATCAAACCATTGCTGATGGGTTTGTGAATTCCAAACAAACGCTGCTTGCTCTTTTGAAAACTTGTTTTCTTCTGTACCAATCGTAAAAAGACAGCCCACAACTAAGTTATCACCAGAATTATTCATATGAACAAGATGAAATTCAAGTGGACAATGTTCTCCGTCAAACGTATGCTCACTTGGTGTATGGAAATGGATATCGGTTAAATAATATTTTTCATCTTCAAAAACAATATAACTTTCTGTATTTGGCGGAACAAAATGAAAGGTATTCTTAAATTCTTTTTCAGTAAATTCTTCATTTTTATAACAAAAAGTAATGGCTCGATCTTCTGATACGCCATTCACTAAGTCTTTTGATAGATTGATCGGTGATTGATACGGATATTTTGCTCCTAGTGAAAACCAATCACATAACGTATGCCAATGTTCAGGACCACGATCTCCCGTATAGCCCCATTCTACATCCATATTTCTAATATTTTTCATCAAACCCCACCTTTTCAAACTGATTTTATCATTTGAATAACTGTATACTAATTATGATTATCAGTCAATTTTTAAAATTGACTTTTCAACAACCTTCGATAATCAAAGTATAACATATTAGATAAAATTGATATATTAAGAAAAGACATGACTCATAAAAAAAATCATGTCTTTTCTCCTATTTAATTACTAGTCCAATTCTCAGGATCTTTTTTCCAGTTTTTAATAAATCAACATCGGTTTCTTCAATGTAATTTGATTCTAAAGCAGCATCAATCAATGTCGAATAGTTTGTTAAAGTGATTAAATCCATTTTATTCGCTTCAAAAGCTTCTTTTCCTTTTGGTAATTCATAGGTGAAAATAGCCGCTACACCTAAAACATCTGCACCTTCACGTTTTGCCGCATCACTTGCTTCTAACACACTTCCACCTGTTGAAATCAAGTCTTCGATGACAACCATTTTTTGTCCTTTGGCAATGCGTCCTTCGATTTGATTGCCTTTTCCATGTTCTTTCGCTTTACTACGAATATAAACCATAGGTAAGTCCAGTAAATCGGCAACCCAAGCCGCATGCGGAATGCCTGCTGTTGCAGTTCCAGCAATGACTTCTACATCTGGATAAGCTTCTTTAATTTTTTCAGCTAACCCTTTAGCAATTTCTTTACGTACTTTTGGATAACTCATAGTGATACGATTATCACAATAGATTGGGCTTTTAATTCCACTAGCCCATGTAAAAGGATCATTTGGACTTAAAAATACAGCTTCAATTTCGAGTAAATCTTTGGCAATGTTATTGGCTAATTCTGTCATTTATTTTCCCCACTCCATTCTTTTTTGACTGTTGTGTACGCTTGATAAGGATCACTTGCTTGAGTAATTGGTCGTCCGACAACAATATAGGTTGAGCCAATTGTTCTTGCATCATTTGGCGTTACTACTCGTTTTTGATCGCCAACATCGCTTCCGCTTGGTCGAATCCCTGGTGTTAAACAGACAAAGTGCTCATTTGTTGTGTTGCGAATCTCTTCTACTTCTAACGCTGAGCAGACAACTCCTGCTAATCCAGCCTGTTCTGCACATTTTGCATAGTGGCGTACACTTTCTTTTAAAGAAACATTAATCAATTGATCATGATGCATTTGTGTTTCACTTGTCGATGTAAGTTGTGTCACAGCAATCAATACAGGGGGATTTTCTCCTGGATTCGTTCCTTTTTCTAATCCTGCCTTCGCAGCTTCCATCATTTGAATCCCGCCTGCTGCATGAACATTTGTTATCTCTACCCCAAGTTTTGCTATACCTGTCATCGCTTTTTCCACGGTATTTGGAATATCATGTAGTTTTAAATCAAGAAAAATAGAATGACCTAACTCTTTTAACCATCGAACAATTTCAGGTCCTTCTTGATAAAACAATTCCATTCCTACTTTGACAAATAATGATTCTTCACTTGGAAACTTCACTAAAAAACTTTCTACTTCTTCTCGTGAAGAAAAATCTAATGCGATAATTGGTCGTAGACTCATTGATTTCTTCCCTCTCTGACTTCTTTGATTAATTGTTCTAGTGATTCGATACCAAGCTCTGCCATTCTTTGAGGTAAAGCATCAATCAGTTTAGGACAAATATATGGATCAGTAAAGTTGGCAGTTCCAACACCAACTGCACTTGCACCAGCCATAAACATTTCCAACACATCATCTACTGTTTGGACACCGCCCATTCCAATAATCGGTAATTTAGATATTTGGGCAACCTGATGTATCAAACGAATAGCTACTGGTTTGATTGCAGGACCAGATAAGCCTCCTGTTTGATTGGCTAAAATAGGGCGACGTGTTTTTAAGTCAATACGCATGCCTAATAATGTATTAATCATTGAAAAACCATCTGCTCCTCCAGCCTCAATCGCTTGTGCAATCGGCACGATATCTGTTACATTTGGCGATAATTTTACATAAATCGGCACGTTAGACACTTTTTTGACAGCCTGTGTCAATTGAAAAGCCACATCTGGATCCGTTCCAAAAGCTATGCCTCCATGTTTTACATTAGGACATGAGATATTCAATTCGATGGCTGTGACATTTTTCGCATCGCCGATTCTACGACAAACCTCCACGTAGTCCTCTTCACAAGCACCAGCGACGTTAGCAATAATTGGCAAATCGTAGGCTTCTAAGGCAGGGAGTTTTTTATTCATAACCACATCTAAGCCAGGGTTTTGAAGTCCGATGGCATTGAGCATCCCGCTCGGTGTTTCTGCCACTCTTGGTGTTTCATTACCAAAGCGTGCTTGAGGCGTTGTTGCTTTGACCATAATCGACCCTAACTTACTTAGATCATAGTACTTAGCGTACTCCTCTCCAAATCCAAAACACCCACTAGCTGGAATGATTGGATTTTTTAGTGTTAATCCAGGGATCGACACTGCTAAAGGATTCGTCATCATAGAATTACCTCACTTGCTCTAAATATCGGACCTTCATCACATACTTTGACACTTTTTGTGCCTGTTTCATCATTGGGCACATGACATACACATGCATAACAAGCCCCCATGCCGCAAGCCATCCGCTGTTCCATGGAAAGAAAAACATTAGGATTTTCAGAAAAAACTTGTGCAACCATTTTTAACATCCCATTTGCGCCACAAGCATACACTGCATCAGGTTGCTCTTCTTTTAGTGCATCCAACAACAAATTTCCAACATTGCCTTTTACGCCAAATGAACCGTCATCTGTGGCAAATCGGGTATCGCCTAATGCTAAAAATTCCTCTTGGAAATAGGCAACTTCTTTTGAGGCATAGCCAAGAAAGTGAACAACTTCTATCCCTTTTTCCTTCAATTGTTTTGATAGCTCATACATCGGCGGAATACCGATCCCACCACCAATAATATAAGCTTTTTGTCCCACAGATAAACAATTCACATCAAAGCCATTCCCTAAAGGACCCATTACATCTAAGGTATCACCAGCAGATAATTTAGAAAAAACCGCTGTCCCATCTCCCTCCGTTCGGTAGATGATGGTACAAGTCTGAGCTTGTCTATCAATTTGATTCAAACTAATTGGTCTTCTTAACAGCATGTCTTCTCTCGGTACTTTTATATGAATAAATTGACCTGGCTTTTCCATCTCGTTAACTAACTGACCTGTTAAAGTCATTTTAAAGATTCTAGGAGCCAATTTTTGTTGAGAAACGATCGTCATTATTTCTTGCTTCATCTTCCTACTCCTTTACAACATATTGTAGCAAAGAGGGGAAGCAACAAGATATATCCCCTCTCGGTTAAATTTAGATAGCTTCCGTTGAAAATGCTCTTGATTCCAAAACGGTTAAGATTGCTTCTGCCGTATCTAGTGATGTAAATAAAGGCACACCATGTTCAACAGCCTCACGTCGAATCAAGAAACCATCTTGATTTAGATCTGAGCGATTTTTATCCATCGTGTTGACAACTAACTGGGCTTCCCCTGAACGGATCAAGTCCAGAACTGTTTCTTTACCTCCCTGATGGATTTTGTCCACCGTTTTAACTAATAAACCATTCTTTTCCAAATATTGTGCTGTTCCTTTTGTAGCAATCAAGCTATAACCAATTTCCTTGAAACGTTTTGCTAATTCTAAAGCTTCTGCTTTTGTTTCATCTGCTATGGTAAATAGCACGGAACCAAAACTCGGCAAGTGTAAACCTGATGCTTCAAATGCCTTATACAGCGCTTTTTCCAAACTATAGTCAGACCCCATCACTTCACCTGTTGATTTCATTTCTGGGCCTAAATAGGTGTCAACTTTTTGCAATTTAGTAAAGGAAAAGACTGGTGCTTTGATATGGACTTGCCGGCTTTCAGGGTACAAACCATCTTGATAATCAAGTTCCTTTAGTTTTTGCCCAAGAATCGCTTTCGTTGCTACTTGTGCCATTGGAATACCTGTTATTTTACTTAAAAACGGAACGGTTCGGCTTGCTCGTGGATTCACTTCGATGACGTAAACTTTTTCTTCATGGATGACAAACTGGATATTCATCATACCGATACAATTTAGCCCTAATGCTAATTTTTTTGTATAATCAGCAATCGTATTTTGTATCTCTTGTGATAATGTCTGTGGTGGGTAAACAGCCATTGAATCGCCTGAATGAACACCTGCTCGCTCAATATGCTCCATGATACCAGGAATCAAAACAGTCTCCCCATCGCAAATCGCATCTACTTCACATTCTTTTCCCAACAAATATCTGTCCACTAAAACAGGATGTTCTGGAGAAGCCTTTACGGCATTATACATATAGTCTTCTAAGTCTTTTTGATTTTCTACAATTTCCATTGCACGTCCGCCAAGTACATAGCTTGGTCGTACTAATACGGGATAACCGATTTTATTTGCCACAGCTACAGCTTCTTCAGCACTGGTTGCTGTATCGCCAAGTGGCTGTGGAATAGCCAACTCTTGTAATGCCTGTTCAAATAGATTTCGATTTTCCGCGCGATCCAAATCTTCAATAGACGTCCCTAAGATTTTAACTCCTGCTTTTGCCAACGGTTCAGCTAAGTTAATTGCCGTCTGACCACCAAACTGAACAATAACGCCTGTTGGTTGTTCCAGTTCAATCACATTCATTACATCTTCTAACGTCAGCGGCTCAAAATACAGTTTATCTGAAATCGAAAAGTCTGTTGAAACTGTTTCAGGATTGCTATTCATAATAATTGCTTCAAAGCCTGCTTCTTGAATTGCTTTTACTGAATGAACAGTCGCATAGTCAAATTCGACACCTTGACCGATTCTAATCGGCCCCGAACCAAGAACAAGAACAGATGGTTTTTCAGAACGAACACTTTCGTTTTCAAATTCATACGTACTATAAAAGTATGGTGTTTGCGACTCAAACTCAGCAGCACAGGTATCAACCATTTTATATACTGGAATAATCTTTTGTTCTTGCCGATATTTTTTGACTTCTTGTTCATTTAACTGCCATAGTTCAGCGATTTTCCGATCGGTAAAACCATTTTGTTTCGCCTCTTTTAGCAATCCATCATCTTTGATATTTTCTTTTAATTCGTTTTCAAGTTCAACAATATGAAGTAATTTATCTAGGAAAAACAAATCGATTTTAGTTAACTGCGCCAACTCTTCAATTGGGTAGCCTCGGCGAATTGCTTCAGAGAGATAAAAGAGACGATCATCTTGAGCTTTCACCATTTTTTCTGTTAATAACTCATCACTCACCGCTTGTAATTCTTTTAATTCATTATGATAAGCACCAATTTCAAGTGAACGGATCGCTTTTAATAACGATTCTTCAATGTTTCGACCGATTGCCATTACTTCTCCAGTTGCCTTCATTTGTGTACCTAAACGGCGTTCGCCTTTTTCAAATTTATCAAATGGCCAACGTGGAATTTTCGCTACTACATAATCTAAGGCTGGTTCAAACTCGGCATACGTAGTTTCTGTTACAGGGTTTTTCATTTCATCCAACGTTAACCCTACAGCAATTTTTGCGGCTAATTTGGCGATAGGATAGCCTGTTGCTTTACTTGCTAATGCGGATGATCGGGAAACACGAGGATTTACTTCAATCACATAATAATTGAAACTATGTGGGTCAAGCGCTAACTGAACGTTACAGCCGCCTTCTATTTTTAATGCTCTAATAATTTTAAGTGACGCATCACGTAACAGTTGGTATTCATGGTCAGATAATGTTTGACTTGGAGCAAAAACAATCGAGTCCCCAGTATGGATGCCTACAGGATCAAAATTTTCCATATTGCAGACAACAATCGCATTATCTGCTGAATCTCGCATCACTTCATATTCAATTTCTTTAAAACCGGCAATACTTTTTTCAATCAAGCATTGAGTTACGGGCGATAATTTCAAGCCATTTTCAGCGACGATCCGAAGCTCTTCTTCATTGTCACACATGCCTCCACCTGTTCCGCCTAAAGTAAACGCTGGACGAACGATGATTGGATAACCAATGGTATTGGCAAACTCAACTGCTTGTTCTACAGTATTTACGATCTCACTTTCTGGTATTGGCTGATCCAACTCTTCCATTAATTGTTTGAATAAATCTCTGTCTTCCGCTTGATCAATCGCACTTAACTTTGTTCCTAATAATTCAATTTTTAGTTCATCTAGAATACCTGAACTGGCTAATTCCATAGCCATATTCAACCCAGTTTGACCACCTAGCGTCGGCAGTATCGCATCTGGACATTCTTTTCTTAAAATACGGGAAACAAATTCTAATGTAATAGGTTCAATATAGACTTGATCAGCAATTTCTTTATCTGTCATAATTGTAGCAGGATTTGAATTGACTAGAACGACTTCATATCCTTCTTCCTTTAAAGCAAGACATGCTTGCGTACCTGCGTAGTCAAATTCTGCGGCTTGACCGATAATAATTGGTCCTGAACCGATAACCATAATTTTCTTGATATCTGTTCTTTTTGGCATTAGTCTTGCTCCTTCCATGCATCCATTAATTCCATAAATTCATCAAACAAGTGAAGGCCATCATGAGGACCTGGAGCTGCATCCGGGTGGTATTGAACCGTAAAAGCTGGATATTTACGGTGTCTAACACCCTCAACTGAACCATCGTTTACTTCCACATGAGTCACAATCAATTTTTCCGGATCAACTGTTGTTTCATCAACCGCAAACCCATGATTCTGCGATGTAAAATCAATTCGTCCAGTGGCAATTTCACGAACAGGATGATTTAGTCCACGGTGACCAAATCTCATCTTATACGTATCTGCGTCATTTGCCAGAGCAAACAGTTGATGACCTAAACATATGCCAAAAATCGGAACCTTTCCTTGAATCTTTTGAATCATGTCAATTGCTTCTGGTACATCTTTAGGATCTCCAGGCCCATTTGTCAGCATAACTCCATCAGGGGAAAGCTCTAAAATCGTTTCAGCATCTGTGTTGTAAGGTAAAACGGTCAGATTGCAGTTGCGTTTGGTTAATTCACGTAAGATACTATGTTTTAAACCAAAATCAACGACCACTACGTTACGACCAATTCCAGGACTTGGATAAGGCTTAGTTGTTGACACTTGAGCCACTTGATTTTTGGGCAAAACAGTCGCCTTTAATTGATCAAATGCATGCGCCAGATCGTCGCCTTCATCAATAAAACCAGCTTTCATCGTCCCTACAGAGCGCAGCTTTCTCGTCAAAGCACGAGTATCGATTCCAGATATCCCAGGAATCCCTTTTCTTTTTAAAAATTCATCTAATGTCATTTGCGCTCGCCAATTTGAGGCTAGACGAGCATGTTCTTTAACAATTACACCTTTACAGGTAGGAGAAATAGATTCATAATCATCGCGATTGACACCATAATTGCCAACCATCGGATAAGTAAATGTAATGATTTGACCATTAAAACTTTGGTCTGTGATCGTTTCTTGATAACCAGTCATGCTTGTTGTAAAAACAACTTCACCAACCACATCCACTGCTGCACCAAATGCTTTTCCTTCAAAAACGGTTCCGTCTTCTAGTATCAATAATCGCTTCAAATTTATGCATCTCCCTTAGACCAAGCTGATTGTCCATCAACAAAAGTCATTAGTGTATTTCCTTTGACCTTCCAACCAACAAACGGTGTGTTTACTCCTTGTGATTCAAACTCTTTATCGTCAATCAATTCTTCTGCCGACAAGTCAAAAACAGCAATATCTGCTGGACTGCCTATTGTTAATGTCCCTGCATCTAGACCAAAAATTTCTGCTGGCTTCGTTGCCATCCAGTCGATCACTTGTTCAAGCGTAAATTTACCTGTTTCGACAAAGTGCGTGTAAATTAATTGAAAAGCTGTTTCGCTTCCTACGATACCAAAAGGTGCTTTTAGGAAGGTTTGATTCTTTTCTTCTAATCCATGTGGGGCATGATCTGTTGCAATACAATCAATAGTTCCGTCCAATAATCCTTCGATCAATGCTTCTCTATCTTCTGTTGCACGTAGTGGCGGATTCATTTTCCAAAATCCATTGTCTTCTGGAATATTTTCATCGATTAAAATCAAGTGATGAGGGGCAACTTCCGCGGTTACATGAACGCCAGCACGCTTAGCATCACGAATCACACGTACACTTTCTTTAGTTGAGACATGACAGACATGGTAGTGAACGCCTGTTTCGCCTGCTAAAATAACGTCACGAGCAATCTGTGACGCTTCTGTAGAACTCAAAATCCCTGGAAGTCCTAATTTTTTAGAAACTTCTCCTTCATGCATCACACCATCAAATAACAATGACTCATCTTCTGTGTGGGCAACAATCGCCATGTTTAAGGCTGCAGCTTCTTTCATCGCAAGATACATCGTTCCTGCTGTTTGTACGCCTACTCCATCATTTGTAAAGGCAAAAGCCCCCACTTCTTTTAAAGCTTTTTGATTTGTTAATTTTTCACTACGAAGCTCTTCTGTGATTGGAGCGTACTGTAATACTTTTACTACAGCATTTTTTTGAATGATATCGTAGACTTCTTTTAATTTATCCGCAGTATCGGGTACAGGGTTTAAATTAGGCATTGCACAAACCGTTGTGTATCCTCCTCTAGCAGCAGATTTACTGCCAGTTTCAATCGTTTCTTTGTAAGTAAAGCCTGGTTCTCTTAGATGAACATGAACATCAACTAATCCTGGAGTAATTAATTGTCCTTTTGCATCGTAGACTTTTTCAAACATTTTCTCGTCAAAAGACTCACCGATTGCTTTGATCTTTCCATGTTCAATCCAGATTTCTGCTGGGATTAATTGATTGTCCTTTTTTACGATTTTTCCATTTTTGATAAGAGTTTTCATGTTGTTCACCTATGCCTTTCCATGTAATACTGCTTCCAAAATTGCCATTCTCATATAAACGCCATTACTCATTTGTTGGATAATTCTTGATTGAATTCCCTCGACTAATGAATCTGCTAGCTCAACATCTCGATTCACAGGAGCAGGATGCATAATGACTGCATGTTTTTGTAATCGTTTTGCCCGTTCCACCGTTAATCCGTATTCTTGATGATATTCTTCTTTTGAAAATAGTTCTGAACCATCATGGCGTTCATGCTGAACACGAAGCAACATCATCACATCGACTGTTTCAACAACTTCATCTAAGGGCATATAATGACCATACGCTTCAAATTGTTTGTCGTACCATTCTTCTGGTCCTGAGAAAAAAATGGTTGCACCAAGACGTTTGAGCATTTGCATATTTGATTTTGCTACCCTAGAATGTGTAATATCTCCAACGATCGCCACTTTTAATCCTTCAAAATACTTAAATTCTTCATAAATTGTCATCAAATCTAGTAAACATTGTGTAGGATGTTGTCCACTACCATCGCCGCCATTAATTATGGAACATTGAATGGTTTTACTTTGAGTCAACTCATCATAATAGTTTTCTTCTCCATGACGAATGACTGCCACATCTACTCCGATTGCCGACATTGTCAGCACTGTATCATAAAGCGTTTCACCTTTTTTGACCGAACTCATACTTTCTTCAAATTCGATCACTTCGATCCCCAGCTTTTTCTCGGCAACGTCAAAACTTTTATGCGTTCGCGTACTGTTTTCAAAAAACAAGTTGGTTGCAAAATATTGTTTTTTTTCAGGTTGCCAAGTTGCTCCTTGCTTAAATTCTTGAGCACGATGAATCAAGCCCATAACTTCCTGATCACTTAATGCTTCTACTGTTAAAAGATGTTTTAAACTGATACGTTCAGATGTGATGATCATGCATTCGTTCCTCCTTATATATATGGGTAACAACGTTTCCACTTCGTTGCACTTTATAGGTTTCAACATCAGCGCATTTCATTTACTGTGTCCAAAAAAAGCTCGTTCAACCTTTTCTCTGAAGAGTTTCCCATTAACGACTACTCAGTCTTTTTCTTCACTTCGTGCTGTTTCGGGTAAAATTAAGTTTAGAATAATACCTAAAACAGTTGCTAAAGCCATTGATGATAGTTCAAATGTATCTACTTTAAAGACCAAGCCGCCGATACCGATGACTAAGATGACAGATGCAATCAGCAGATTCTTTTTCTTATCAAAGTTGATTTGATTGTCGATCAGAATTTTTAATCCGCTTGCTGCGATTACTCCGAATAAAACGAAGCTGATACCAGAGATAACAGGTCCAGGAATACTTAGAATAACTGCACTTAATTTTCCAACGAAGCCAAGTCCTACTGCAAACACTGCTGCTCCTCCGATAACGAAGACACTATGCACTCGGGTAATCGCTAGGACACCAATATTTTCACCATAACTTGTGACAGGTGGTCCTCCAACCAAACCTGCTACGATTTGCGCTGCTCCATCTCCCATCAATGTTTTTGATAAGCCTGGATCTTGGAAAAAGTTGCGCTTCGTTAATTTATTTAAAACCATTAAGTGTCCGATATGTTCCGTCATTGTGACAAACGCGATCGGTGCCATTGTTGTAATTGCGTTTAGATACAATTTCGGCTGATATTGTACAAAAGGTATTTCAAAGTTTGGTCTAGCAAACCAAGCTGCGTTTTTAATTGGCTCAACATCTACAATTCCAAATGCCAGTGCAACCAGATAGCCGCTGACAATTCCTAACAAAATCGGAATCAAACCTAGAAAACCTTTGAAAAACATGTTGTAAAAGATTGTTAGACCTAAAGTGATTAACGCAACTGCAATAAATTTGAAATCATATTCGCCATTATTGAACATGGCATTATTTGAAGCATTTGCAGCAAGTCCCAAACCTATAACCATCACAACTGGACCTACAACAATTGGCGGTAAAATTTTATCCAGCCATGCTGAACCAATTTTGCTGATGATAATCGACACAATCAAGTAAACTAACCCTGTTGTTATTGCCCCTTGAGCGATTGCAGGATAACCATCACTTTTCATCAACATTTGCATCGCTGCAATAAAAGCGAAACTACTGCCCAGATACGCTGGAATTTTTCCTTTTGTTGTAAATAAGTACACCATTGTCCCAAGACCCGAGCTGACTAATGCTATCCCAGGGTCAATACCCACTAATATCGGAACTAAAACAGTTGCACCAAACATGGTGAATAAATGCTGTAAACTTAAGCCAATCCAATGCGCTGTTTTTGGTCTGTCGTGAATATCTAAAACGGCTTCTTCATTGCGAAATTTTTTTTCTGTCATTTCAACCTACCCTATCTCTACTATTTATTTTTCTATTCTTCAGTACTTGCAATCAAGATTCGATCCACACCATCTTTTTCCTCTACTTCAACAATGATTTCCTCTGCCATTGAAGTTGGGATATTTTTACCCACATAATCCGCGCGAATCGGAAGTTCTCGATGTCCTCTATCTACTAAAACAGCTAATGAAATCTTTCTTGGTCGTCCAAGATCCATCACAGCATCCATAGCTGCTCGAATCGTTCGTCCTGTAAAGAGCACATCATCAATCAAAATCACTTCTTTGCCCTCCAAAGATACTGGAATATCTGACGAATGTAGCTCTGGTTCTTCCAATGAGCGTTTTTTCATTGATTGACCGTCCATGTCATCTCGGTATAAAGTGATATCTAGTTCACCAACAGGAACGTCCGTATTTTCCAACTGCTTCAAACGCTCCGCAATCCGTTGAGCGATGTATATACCGCGTGTTTTGATTCCAACTAAAACAATATCTTGGATTCCTTTGTTTCTTTCGATAATTTCATACGTGATTCTTGTTAGTGCTCGTTTCATCGTTACTGCATCAACGACTTCTTTTCTTTGCATTTTTTTCTCCTCCTGAAATATTTTTCTTTTACCTCATGAGCTTCCTGTTTCAGCGTTTAAGGCCAGACGCTTGCTCTTTTTCATGTGATAGTAGTGCTTAGGTTTGCCGTTTTCATTAGCTAAAGCTTACGCAACGAGAAACAAAAAATCCTCCCACCCGCGTTCGGATAGGAGGATTGAATTTATCTATACAAAGATACTATTCATTTCACACAGATTTTTTCTAAGCGCACCTAGATATTGTTCTGCATGTTTCCTTCTTAGCCTCACGGGACTACACTTAAAGGATTACTTATTTAATTTTCTTTCTCAAATAGTGTACCTTTTCTTTTGAAATAAATCAATCATTATTTCTTAATTGGTCCAAAGTTTTTTCAAAAAGCTCGGGCAAAGGGGCTTCAAAAACCATCATTTGACCAGTTGTCGGATGTTTAAAGCCTAACATTTCAGCGTGTAAAAATTGTCCCTGCCCTTTTAATGTTTTTCTTGGACCATATAAGGGATCTCCTGCAACAGGATAACCGATATATTTCATGTGTACTCTGATTTGATGGGTGCGGCCTGTTTCTAATTGTAGTTGAACTAATGTGAATCCATCAAATCGTTCTAAAACCTCAAAATGAGTCACTGCAGTTTTTCCACCTTCAATGACCGCTTGCATTTTCCGATCATTCTTTGAACGACCAATAGGAGCATTGATTTCACCTTTATCGTGGGATATTTCCCCATGTACCAAAGCAATATACTTTCTAAGTGAGGTTTTGTCTTTCAATTGTTCAGCTAAGGCAATGTGAGCTCGGTCATTTTTAGCAACCATCAATAGCCCTGAAGTGTCTTTATCAATACGATGAACAATTCCTGGTCGAATAACCCCATTAATCGAAGACAAATCCTTGATATGATACAACAAAGCGTTCACTAAGGTACCATTTTGATGTCCAGCAGAAGGATGGACAACCATCCCTTGAGGTTTATTAACAACAAGTAAGTCATCATCTTCATAAACGATTTCGATAGGAATATTTTCAGCTTGAATGTCTAACTCTTCTGGTTCTGGAACGGCGATAATGATTTCATCATGTTCTTTTACTTTGTAATTTGAACGAGTTACTTCTCCATTCACTCTTACATTCTCTTCTTTTAACCATTGCTGAATTTGCGAACGAGAGTGCGCTTTCAGCAGGTCACTTAGGACTTTGTCAATGCGTCCTTTTTCTTGTTTTATTTTTACATTAATTTGTTCCATTTTTTCCATCCTTCGCTGCTTTTTCTTCTAAAATCAAATAAATAAATATACATGCCACACCAATCACTAAAGCTGTATCAGCAACATTGAATATCGGAAAGTTTATAAATTCAGTTTGAAACATATCAACGACAAAACCTAGACGCACACGATCAATAAAATTTCCAATCGCTCCTGCTAAAACTAAACTTAAACCTACAGTAAACCACTTGCTACTGTTAATATTTTTAACTAAAATATATAACACTACAGCTACGACAATAACAGTAATGATATAAAAGAACCACATTTTGCCTTCTAGAAGACTCCAAGCTGCACCAGTATTTCGAATATACGTAAACGATAAGAATCCTGGAATAAATTCTTTTGTTTCTCCTAATTGAATAGATGCAACTGTTACATATTTGACCCATTGATCTAAACCAATCAAAACGGCACTGATAATTAAATAAACTGCTAACAACGGCTTTCATTCCTTCTCTAAATTATTGTATAAATCCCTTGGACGAATAATACCAAGTAAATTCCCATTAGGATCTCCATCTTTTGTAATTAATATTGCTTCTAATCTAAATTGGTTCACAAACATTTCTTCAACTTGAAACACCGTTGTTTCTTTACTGACAAATTGATAATTGCTGCCTTTATAGTTAGTTATTAAAAGTTCAGCTGCCTTTTTACCTTCCAACTGAATATCTCCTTTAGAACTTTCAACAGCTAACCAAATCCCCAAGCCACGAACTGTGATCAATCCTTTGAATAACCCATCATCGTAAATAGGAAATTGTGAATATTGCTTACGTGCCACAATTGCTAAAATATCCTTAATGGAAATAGTTATATCAAACCCTGTTACCTTCTTTGCAAAACGCGGAAGAACTTTTTCAGGGCTGATCAACTCTTTTTCAATGGCATGTATACGGTTGACTGCCCATTCGTTTGGTTCAGCTATCACAAAATCAGTTGAAATTTGTTCATGTACAATTGCATTTCTCAATTGAGCCATTTGTAGTAAGTCATCTTGAAAACGCGGAATATGACTGTCTTTTTTCCTAGATAGTCTACGAACCATTTCGCTAAATCCCATATTCGTTGGATTATTTAATTGTTCGCGAAACCACTTTTCAATACGGTTAAAACTACTTAAAAACTCTGCAGCTCTCTCACCCATTATTTTTTCTCCTTGATTATATAAGCTCTATTCAACATTAAATATAGAAAGATAACATAAGTAACAAGTACTAGTAACACGCCTATTCCTTTCAGCTGCAAAACAGAAATTAAAAACATACTAACAAAGAGTATAACATAACTTAAGATCAGAATTGGATTCATAGTGAGCTCTAGATCAATTATTTTTTCTTGATCAATCACCTTAAAAGGAACACTTTTTAAAAGGAAAAACTTGGCCTGAATCATACATTCGGATTCTTCTACTTCGACTTGTTTTGTTTGATTTTGGCTTAGATAAAACCACTTTTCGTTATTTTTTCTAATCTCGATTGGACTACCCATTCCATAAAATCCTGTATTTCTAGTACAACGAATCTTCATGCCGATCCCTCCTCGAGCTTTGAGCTTTAGTTTAAAGTATATAACAAAAACTAGCCGACTGGAAGAAAGAAGTTGATTTGAATAAAAATAAACTTACTTAGAACAAAAAACAAAAGCCGCTGAAAAGAGACTTTTGTTTTCACATCGATTACTTTATATTAAAACAAACCAATTGCATTACCGTCTTTGTCTACATCCATATTCAACGCAGCCGGCTTTTTTGGTAATCCTGGCATAGTCATCACATCCCCTGTCAAAGCGACGATAAACCCAGCACCGATTTTAGGTACTAGTTCTCGAATCGTAATTGTAAAGTCTTCTGGTCTTCCCAGCTGCTGCGAGTCATCTGATAATGAATACTGTGTTTTGGCCATACAGATTGGCAAGCGGTCCCACCCATACTTTTCAAACGTCGTGATTTGCGCGTTTGCTTTTTTAGAAAATGTAACGTTTTTCCCACCATAAATCGTTGTGACGATTGCTTTGATTTTCTCTTCCAGATTCATACCTAATTGATAAATACTTTTAAAATCGGCTGTTTGTTCTTCGACGACTTGCACTACACGCTTGGCAAGAGCTTCACCGCCCTCAGCGCCTTTTTCCCATACACTTGTCAACTCAACAGGAACTCCAATGGTTTCACACAATTCGCGTAACGTACCGATTTCGTTTTCCGTATCACTGACAAATTCATTGATTGCCACTACAACAGGCAAGCCATACTTTTTCATGTTTTCAATATGCTTTTGTAAATTGCCAAACCCTTTAATCAAAGCTGAGATATTTTCTTTATTCAGCTCTTCCTTATTCATCCCGCCATGCATTTTAAGAGCACGAACCGTTGCAACAATCACAACTGCATCAGGCGCTTTTTTTAGGTTAGGAACCTTGATATCAAGAAATTTTTCAGCCCCTAAATCAGCACCAAAACCCGCTTCTGTTACAACATAATCCCCAAGTTGTAGAGCTGTTTTAGTTGCTAAAATACTATTACAACCATGAGCAATGTTTGCGAATGGACCTCCATGTACAAATGCTGCTGTTCCATAAATAGTTTGCACTAAATTAGGTTTAATTGCCTCTTTTAGTAATAAAGTCAATGCTCCTTGAACACCCAAATCCCCAACAGTAACTGGCTCTTTTTCAAACGTATAACCAACAACAATATTGCCTAATCGAAACTTGAGGTCTTCTAAGTCAGAGGCTAAACATAAAATAGCCATGATTTCACTAGCAACTGTGATATCAAAACCATCTTCTCTTGGAACACCTTGAATAGGTCCGCCTAATCCAATGATTATTTGACGGAGCTCACGATCATTCAAATCCAACACACGTTTCCAAATAACTCGTCTAGAATCAATCCCTAATTCATTTCCCTGTTGAATATGATTATCCAATAATGCGGAAAGAGCATTATTTGCGGTAGTAATCGCATGCATGTCACCAGTAAAATGTAAATTAATGTCTTCCATTGGTAAAACTTGGGCATATCCTCCCCCTGTTGCACCTCCTTTGATCCCCATCACAGGACCTAATGAAGGCTCACGTAAAGCAATAATTGTTTTCTTGCCAATACGATTCATGGCGTCTCCTAAACCGATTGTTACAGTAGATTTACCTTCTCCTGCTGGTGTGGGATTAATAGATGTAACTAATATTAATTTTCCTTCTTGCTTTTCATTCAAACATTGCATTGTAGAAACATTAATTTTGGCTTTATATTTGCCATACAATTCCAGAGCTTCTTCCGTTAAACCGATCGATTGCGCTACTTTATCGATGGGTAATAACACTACTTCTTGTGAAATCTCTATATCCGTCTTCATCAAATGCCCCTTTTCCCGAACTTTAATCTTCTTTTTTTAATTTTCGTTAAGTTATTACCTATTATACCTCTTATTTATTTCTGTTTCCATCTAAAAAAATGAATTTTCCCAAAAGTTTGACGGTTTTCTTTTTTCACTTTATAATGATCCTAGACTTTATAAAATAAAGGAGCGTGATTTGAATGGAAAAAGGGTTCGTCAAGTGGTTCGATAATCGAAAAGGTTACGGTTTTATTGTTTATAATGAAGACGAGGAAATCTTTGTTCATTTCACAGCAATTGAAGAAGATGGCTTCAAGACATTGGAAGAAAATCAGGCGGTAGAATTTAAAGTGATGGAAGGTTCACGTGGCTTACAGGCCGCTCACGTGAAAAAAATATAAAACGCTTCAACATATAAAAATGGTGACGTTAATAAAACTCTTTGAGCTTTATTAACGTCACCAAAATCCGAATCAACGGTGTGAAAAAGTCAGACTCGCCGACAATTTCCTAAAAACCGCACAATGTGTTTTATGCATTGTGCGGTTTTTGACCCATTAACAAGAAACACAACACAGGTACAAGTTAATCTGATTTGTTCCCTACTTAGTGTTTGAGCCTAAACGACTGTTGTCACACCCTCGATTTTTTGAAAGACTCTTAAATTAATAGTGTTTCCCGATTTTAAGGTCAGGGTCATCAATAACTGTTGCGGTAAATGACTTTTTTTGTTTAATAGCTACTATAAACGCCTGTTTATTCTTTTTAGTCATAATAAACAATTGAGAACCTTCTTTAAATTCAGAAGATTTTACTTCAATACATTTTGATCCAACTCGAATCACTTCTATTGCAGACAGTGTTATTTTTTGTCGATTGACAGGTAATAAAGTATGAATGACTAACTGCTCATTTTCTACTATAAAATAACGTTTAAATCCCAATACTACAAAGAAAAAGAAAATGCCTAATACGATATTACTCGTGAGATAAGGACGAGTATGTTCTAATGTTAAAATCAAACTTAAAAATAAAATGCCAAATGTACAAGACCAATAAATTATCGCCGTTGATAATTCTGGTTGCCAATGATAGACTTTTTTCTTCATGTAGCGACCCCTTAATAAAAATTCAGTATGTTATAATAGTAACATACTTCAACTTTGAAAAAAAAGAAAATAAGGAGATATTTATGTTACGAATATATGTCGACGCTGCAACAAAAGGAAATCCAGGTCCTAGCGGAGGTGGAATCGTCATTGTAGGAGAAAATTCACATGAACAGATTCATGTGACACTGGGAAACTGCTCAAATCATGAAGCAGAATTTAAAGTCTTCATAGAAGCTCTTCAATTGGTCATCGAAAAAAAACAAAACAATCAAACAATACTGATCCATTCTGATAGTAAAATAGTTGTGCAAACCATCGAAAAAAAACATGCGAAAAATCCGTCCTTCCAACCTTACTTACATAAATTTCAAGAATTAGAAAACGACTTTCCATTACTATTAGTAAAGTGGGTACCAGAAACTCAAAACAAAGGCGCTGACATGCTTGCTAGACAAGCATTACAAAAGTACCTAAACACCTAGTTTTTTTCTGTCAATCACTGATGGTCAACTCTGCTATCTTCCCTCCAGTCACTCGAAGTATTAAATTAGGATCAAGTTCAATCTGCATGCCACGTTTGCCTGCAGACACAATGATTGTCGGGCATTGCTCCGCTTCTTGTGCGATAAATGTTGGAAATAGCTTTTTCATTCCAATTGGTGAGCAACCACCTCTAATGTACCCTGTTGTTTCTTCTAAATCTCTCAGGTGAAGCATTTCTATCTTTTTATTGCCACTCGCTTGAGCTAATTTTTTTAAATCTAGTTCTTTGTTCCCTGGAATCACTGCCACTACCGGACCTGTTTTATTTCCAACAGTCACAAGTGTTTTGAATATTTTTGAAGGATCAATACCTAATTTTACTGACACACTATCGGCGCTCAGATGGTCCTCACTCCATGCAAATTCATGTTCTTTATACGATATTTTTTGTTGCTCTACAATTCGCATTGCATTTGTTTTTTGGATTTTCTTTTTCTTACCCACTTTTTTACTCACCTCACAATAAGTTTAGCAAAGAATGGCTTGGATGCAAGAAAAATAGACTAATCAGAAGTCTTTTTTCTCGCTCCTAGATTAGTCTACTTGATTTATATAGCTAACGTTTTAAGAATTTCACGTAATTCTGTCACTGGTACCTGACCTGGAGCGGAAGCTTTCTTAGCTGCTCCAAATGTCATTGCTGAACCAAAAACCTCTCCGCACATTCGACTGACCATTCCAAGTTGTCCCATAGACATCGTTACGATTGGACGATCAGCATGTGTCACTTTCATTTCATTTGTTGCTTCTAAAAGAGTCAACACATCGCCAGAAGATTGCGGCATAACTGCAATCTTACAAATATCAGCATTTTTTTCCTGCATCTTGCATAATCTAGAAACAATTTCTTCTCTTGCAGGTGTTTTATCGAAATCATGATTACACATAACGATTTTGATTTCTTTTTGGTGGGCTAAATCAATGGTTTGCTGTACTCGTTTTTCATCCATGAATAATTCAACATCCAATAAATCAATCGCTCCATACTGAATAACTGTTTCATATAGACTAAAATACTGATCATCTGAAAAGTCTAATTCTCCACCTTCTTTTTTTGTTCGGAAGGTTAAAAGCAATGGCTTATCTGACAAGATTTCTGCAATTTTCTTAGACATCGAAGCTGTTGCCATAAAATCTGTAACTTGGTCGAAAAAATCCACACGCCATTCAATCAAATCACAATCAATCGTCAACAAATGCTTCGCTTCGTCTAGTAATTCTACTTCATTTTTCCCAACAAGTGGAACAATTATTTTAGGACTGCCTGATCCTAAAGTAACATTTTTAATAGTGACTGTTTTCATGAGTATAAACTCCTTCATTTTATTTAGATGTGTCGATTGTTTGACGATAACGGATAAAGATAATGACTGCTAAAACAAAACCAATTCCTGCAATCACCGTATCTAATAACATAATACCATGTGGGTCGCTATTAGCGATTTTACCAGAAACTACCGGAATAGCAAAGGATGCAATACTACCGAATGTATAGAAAATCCCAGTAATTGTCCCTTTACCAGCTGGAAACATTTCTCCCATAACAGTTAAACCTAACTGCATTACACCACCTGCTGCAAAGAAACCAACTAAAACAGCACCGATAGTTAAGACTGTAGGTGTCGGGAATAACCACATAGCACTAATTGATAAAAAGGAAGCAAATGTATAGGGCAATACTAAATTAACTGGACGAATTTTAGCTGCAACAACGGCCGTAACACCAACACAAATCAACGATCCTGTTGAATAGTAAGAAACCAATAATTTCGCTGAGTTTTCTGTCATAGAAGCAACTTCTTGTCCATAAAGAGAAATATATTGACTAATCAAATAAAATGTTGCCTGAGAAATAAAACCATAAATAACAAAAGCGACTCCTTCAATATGCATTTTGGGTTTACTTTTGAACGTTGTAACTGGTGCTTGCTCGACTTCTTCGCCTTCTTTTTCAGCTGCTTTATTATCTGAATCAGGGAAAGGCAATTTCAATAAGAATAAAGCATTAACACATAATAATGCTAAACAAACTACAAATGACCATCCAAACCAAAGACCACTACTTCCTAAAAACGCAATAATGAATGGCAAGGCAAATTGTCCGATTTGAACGGCTGCTTTGATCAAGACACTTGCTGTTCCAGCTGTTTTTGGAAAAGATTCCATTAAAGCTGGGTACGTACCAGAATCAAGACATGAATTGGCTATCCCTGCAACAACACCAAACGCCATTGCTACAGGAACACTTGGACTGAACAAGATTCCTGCAAAAAATAAAGCATAAATAAACATTCCTAAATAAACAAATGGTTTACGTCCAAATTTATCTGACAACCAACCAGATATCAAGATAGCTACTAAACGACCGATCCCTAGCATTGCAACAACACCAGAAACTCCTTCAATATTTGTGTGCCATTGGGCCGCCAATGCGTCTTTGTTTTGCATAATGATTAAGACGCCCATCCCGTGAACAATATAGTTAATATACAGCCCTAACGCTGTCGGCATATACTTGTTTTTCATTGTTTTCTCCTCTATCAATAAAGTTCTTTTTAATCTTTAAATAATAATTCGCGAATATAGTCAACCGGCATTTCTTCATCTGTAAAATGTTTGAATGCTTCTGCGCCTTGATAAAGCATCATACCTAAACCATTAATTGTCTTCTTCGCTCCATGTTCTCTGGCAAATTTTAATAATTTGGTTTCTTTTGGAATATAAACAACATCAAAAATAACTAGATCTGGACGAATAACTTCTGGATCATTAATTAAACTTTCTTCTTGTAAAGGTTTCATTCCCACACCCGTAGCATCAATATAAATACTACTTTGGGCAATTGATTCTTTAAATGCTTCTTGATCTGCTAAATCTGTTATCGTTGCTTTACATGTTGTATTTTCGTTGATTTTTTTCACGGTTTCTTGTGCAGTTGCAAAGTGTTGGTCGTTGATATTGAAAATACGAAGTTCTTTTACTCCATCTAATGCTGCTTGAATGGCAATTGCCGTTCCTGCCCCTCCTGCTCCAGTCATCGTTACGATTTGATCTTTCACTTCAACGCCTTCTTCTTTTAACGCGCGCATTGCACCTGTACCATCCGTGATATGACCAACTAGATGACCCTTGCCATCTTTATTGGTCACTGTGTTGACCGCACCAACTAATTTCGCTGCTGGTGATAATTCATCTAAATATGGAATAATTGCTTGTTTATTAGGCATTGAAACATTTGATCCGCGAATTCCTAGCGCCCGAATGCCTTGAACAGCATCTTTCAACTCTTGATTGCCTACTTCAAACGCCATGTACGCATAGTCTAATCCAAGTTTAGCAAAAGCTTCATTATGCATGGTTGGCGATAAACTGTGGCGAATCGGTGTAGCAATTAAACTAATTAATAATGTGTGTCCGTCAATTCTTTCTGTCATTTCAAATTCCCTCACTTTATATAGTTTATGTTGCTTGCAAATTCTTAGTTTGCTCAAATAACATTTTTTGTGTTCGAGTATTTTCTAATACTTCAATAGTTTTCAAAATATCACGCGCTTCTCTCGTGCCTTCCATGATCCGTCTAGCTACCTTGCTATCTCCCATATTTAAAAGAACAGCACCATTACTTCTAGCATAATTGTCTAGTTCTCGAATCAGTGGTGCTTCTGCTCTCATTCCTAAACAAACAAACCCTAAATCAAATGATAACTCCAATAATTCTCCATCTTTTTCAACTAAAAAGCTACTTTCTTTGACTTCCATTAATTTCGTTTCTACATGGACTTCAACCCCATATTTTTCAACGATTTCCATCATCGCTAATTTCGTAATTAAATCTAAATCTTTCCCAATTTCACCTTGCATTTCCACAATACTAACTTTTTTTGCCCCACGTTCAGCATAATACTCAACGACATCTAACCCTACGGCACCCCCACCGATTACAACAACTTCTTTTCCTTTAAATTCTTGGAAGTTAGACATATCTTCTAAGATATCAAAAATAGAAAAGATCTTACGATTTGGATTTTCCAGCTGTTCTTTCAGCCCATTAATCGGTGGTAATAAGGGCTTAGCACCTGTTGCATTAACAATAATATCTGGTTTAATCGCTTCAATATCTGTTAATGTGGCCGCATGGTTCATGTAAATCGACAAATTATCTAACTCTTTGCAACGATTGATTTCATAAGTAATAAAATCATCGATACGTTTTTTATCAGGAAAACGCGCAATCTCATGTCCTAAACCGCCTAAGTAGTTTTTTTGTTCAAATAATTCTACAGAAACACCAACCTCGGCTGCAGTTGCCGCAGCTTCTAACCCTGTTGTTCCGCCACCGATAACTACCATTTTTGTTGGATGTAATACAGGTTTCATTTTATACGCATCTTCATAATGAAGATCTGGATTAACCGTGCATCGCATTGGACGTGCTTTGGCGATTCTATGATCAGCACAACCAATATTGCAGGAAATACATTTTCTTAAAAGCTCTTCTTGTCCATTTGCCACTTTATTGACCCAATTCGGTTCAGCAATCAACCCGCGACCCATTGCCAAAAGATCCGCTTCACCTGTTTCAAGAATTTCAGCAGCACGCTTTGGACTACGAATATTTCCGGATGTGACCGTTATTTTATCTGGAAAACGTTCTTTCACCGCTTTTGACATATAAGAACGCCAACCATCTGGCAAATTCATTTTATCAATCTGATATTGCAAGCTATCATTTAATGCAGCAGAAACATTTAAAATATCTACTTCCTCTGCAAAGTAACTTAAAATTTCAATTGTATCTTCTAATGTATTACCGCCTTCTAACAATTCATCTGCACTAAATCTTAGTGAAATTGGGAAAAACGGTCCTACCGCTTTTCTTACAGCTTCAACAACAAGTTTAGTCAACCGAGCGCGATTTTCGGGAGAACCGCCAAACTTATCTGTCCGTTTGTTGTATAAAGGAGATAAAAATTGACTTAAAAGATAAGAATGCCCTGCGTGAATTTCTACACAATCAAAACCAGCACGTTGCGCTCTTAATGCTCCCTCAGCATATTTATCCACAATCGTATAAATTTCTTCTTCCGTTAACGGACGAGGAATCGGATTTCCTTTTTTTGAAGGAATGTTCGATGCTGAAACTGGTTGCGCCCCATCTAAACGCAATCCATAAGCTGAAGCCCCAGCATGATTGATTTGAACAGATGTACTTGCGCCATAAGCATGCATTTTTTCATTAAAATGCCACAAACCTGAAATATATTGATCGTTATCCATACGTAATTGACGCGCACCGTTTGTTCCCATGGGGTAATCGATACACACATTTTCTAGTGTGATCAAACCTGTTCCGCCTTTAGCTCGTTGTTCATAGTAAGAAACATGCTGCATACTAAATGTCCCATCCATGTTTGCAAAATTAGTGCCCATTGGCGGCATAACAACTCGATTTTTAAGTGTCATTCGTTTAATCGTTAACGGTTCAAATATTGCTTGATATTTATTCATGATGTCCTCCTGTTCAATTGTTAAAAAATTCACAATCCTTATGTTTTTATTTTAATCCAAGGAATCGATAAATTCCAATCAATCTTTTTTATACTTTCGATAAATTACATTTATGTATCATCGTCCATTTATTAATGCATCTTTCTTCCATTATTGATAAACTATATTTAATGAATGATTAATTAAGGAGTTTATCATATGAATTTACGTCAACTTGAATTTTTCAGAACATTAGCAAACACACAGCACATGACCCATGCTGCCAAATTATTAAATACAACACAGCCAAACTTAAGTCACTCTATGTCTGAACTTGAAAAAGAATTAGAAGCACAACTATTTGAAAAAAAAGGACGGAATATCCAATTAACAAAATATGGAAAGTTTTTTTATACCTATGTCTCTACAGCTCTAGAAGAACTGGCAAAAGGGGAACGGGCATTAAAAGAATTAGTGAGTCCTGAAAAGGGACAGATTGATTTTGGCTTTATATACACTGCTGGATCGTTTTTAGCACCGATGTTGATGAAAGAATTTTCAACCACTCCTGGTAATGAACAGATTCGCTTCAACTTATTTCAAGGCAATTCCTTTGATATGACCGACTTATTACTGAAAGAAGAAGTAGATATTGCGATCATGTCTAAATTAAATGAGGATCAACAATTAACTTATGAAATAGTAACAGAACAAGAAATTGTTTTAGTCGTTCCTTTAGACCATCCATTAGCGAAGAAAGATCATGTCTCACTGGGAGAAACCAACGATTATCCGTTTGTCTATTTTAATAAACGAAGTGGGTTACGCCCTCATATTGATAAAATGCTAACAGCGGCTTCTGTTACGCCGACCATCGTTTGTGAAGTCGAAGAAGACCACACGATGCTTGGATTTGTTGCCAATAGTTATGGCATTGCCCTTATGCCAAGAATCCCTTCTATCTCTGCTTATAAAGTAAAAACAATCACTTTAGATGATAATCTTTTCCCCCGTTTTATTTATCTCGCAACAAAAAAAGATCATTTTCTCTCACCAGCAGCCTTGCGTTTTAAAGAATTTATCGTCTTATTTGCTCAAAATATGTTCTATCAATAGAAATGACTCATATCTTTAGTTAAGCTAAAAAAGACACTGCGTTTTCGATCGAAGTGTCTTTTTCTAGTATTAAAATGTTTGTTATTTTTCTATTTCTATAATGAACACTTTTAAATAGTTTCCCTCTTCAAAGCGCCTAGTCGTTTTAAAATCGCTAGGCAGTTGATACGTTTCTTTAAACTGATACCGCACACGTTTTTCCTCTAACGCATCTGTAATCATTTTTTTATATTTATCCAAAGAAATATTAGCAGCATTTGTGGATGCAATCAACCATCCTTTATCTTGTAAAATAGCTACAGAATCTTTCACTAGCTCTCCATAATTTTTAGCTACAGAAAAAACTTTTTTCTTGTTTCGAGCAAAACTTGGAGGATCAAGAATGATCACATCGTACTTTAATTGTTTGCGTAATGCATACTTAAAATATTCAAACACATCCATTACAACAATTTTTTGTTCATCCACAGCAAGCTGATTCACTTCAAACTGCTCTTTGGTTTTCGGCAAACTTCGCTTAGCTAAATCCACACTTGTTGTTGTACTTGAACCACCCATTGCACTAGCAACTGAAAATGCCCCCGTATAGCTAAACATATTTAACACCGTTTTTCCAGCAGCAAGTCCTTCAACCAAGCGACCTCTAACTTCCTTTTGATCTAAAAATATGCCTGTCATCAATCCATCATTTAAATACGTTGCATACGTCACACCATTTTCAGTGATTAAAAGTGGTTCAGGCGCGTCTAGACCAAATAGTTTCTGTGACTCTGGTAATGAGTCATTTGAAAAACGGATTTTCTCATACGCGCCAGAAATTTCTGGAACACTTTTTTTAAAAGCATTAATGATGACTTCTTTTTTATGGTAAAGTGTGTCATTGTACCATGAAAAAACAGCAAACTCTCCATAACGATCAATTGTTAATCCACCCAACCCATCTCCTTCACCATTAAACAAACGATAAGCCGAAGTCAAAGAATCCTGTTCAAAAACCTCACGATGATTTTTCGCTTTAGTAAAAAGAGCTTCTAAAAAAAACGAATCCACCTCACCTTGCCAATTCACTAACCAGCCGATTCCTTTATTCTGTTTGCCAAGATAACCTGTTGCAATATACTTTCCTTGAGAATCCACAAATCGTAGCCAATCATTTGGAAAAGAATCGGGGCCATTTACTAAATCTTCTTTTTGAATAAGTGGGTATCCTGCTTTAAATTTTTTTTCTGACCTTTTTACAACTTTTATATCCATAAAAAACATCCTTATCTACATTATTTATCTTTATCCTAAAAACAGCTATTCTAGGTACATTCTTTGCTAGTATATCAAAAAAAAAGACTTCTGTCGTTAGCAATCAATCTTGTAGATTTCTGCTATAATCTTAAGAAATGTAAAAATTTATTAACCTTTCCCCTCCTAAACTTGATTTAAATTGACATAAATTCGCAGAGAGAGTAGAATTAAATTCGTATATGTAAAGCTTTTGGAAAATTTTCATTCGCTTTCTTTTAGATTTGAACTTGGAAAGGATCGTTTACTTTGAATATTATAAAAAAAATACATACGCCGAACTTTTTAAACAAGCGTTTGGGGCTGTTTGGTTTTGTCGCAGTATTAATTTGGCTAAAAAACATTTTTGCTTATACAGTTGATTTTCATTTAAGAATTGAGAATGCGCTTGAATACTTCATTCTCTTCATCAATCCGGTTGCCTCTACATTTTTCTTATTGGCAATCGCATTATATATTAGAAGAAAGAAAGCTTCATATATTACGATGATGGTCATTTACTTCTTAATGTCTTTACTGTTATTCTCAAATGTTGTTTACTATAGAGAATTTACTGACTTCATTACTGTAAACACTATGCTTGGTGCTGGAAAAGTCGCAAGTGGGCTTGGCGAAAGTGCCTTACGTTTATTTAGACCTTATGATATTCTTTACTGGCTTGATTTTATTATTGTTGGTATTTTGTTGATTACTAAAAAAATCAAGATGGATGAACGTCCAATTAGAGCAAGAGTTGCCGTATCTATCAGCTTGTTATCAGCGTTGTTTTTTGCAGCAAATTTAACATTAGCAGAAACTGCACGTCCTTCCTTGTTGACACGTCAATTTTCTCGTGATTATATTGTAAAATTTTTAGGATTAAATGCCTTCACCGTTTATGATGGTGTGACAACTTACCAAACCAACCAAGTTCGCGCTGAAGCTAGTGAAAATGATATGGATAAAGTCGCAGATTATGCTAAAGAGCATTATGCCGCACCAAATCCTGATACATTTGGGATCGCCAAAGGAAAAAATGTTATCTATATTCATTTGGAAAGTTTCCAACAGTTCTTGATAGATTATAAATTAAAAGACGAAAATGGTGTTGAACATGTGGTTACACCTTTCCTTAATAGCATTTACCATAATCAAAGTACCTATAGTTTTGATAACTTCTTCCACCAAGTAGGACAAGGAAAAACAAGTGACGCTGAAACCATGTTTGAAAATTCATTGTTTGGTTTAGATCAAGGCTCTTTGTTCACACAAGTTGGTGGCAAAAATACATTCCAAGCTGCACCAGCTATTTTAGGTCAAGAAGCTGGTTATACAAGTGCTGTATTCCATGGTAACGCTGGAAACTTCTGGAATCGTAATGAAACGTACAAACATTTAGGTTACAATTACTTCTTTGATGCTAATTATTACGATGTCAACGAAGATAACTCATTCCAATACGGATTGCATGATAAACCGTTCTTCCAGCAATCTGCTCAATATTTGGAACACTTGCAACAACCATTTTACTCTAAATTTATTGCGGTTTCTAACCATTATCCATATTCTCAATTTACGAATGACGAAGCTGGATTCCCAATTGCTAAAACATCTGACGAAACAATTAACGGTTACTTTGCAACAGCAAACTACCTTGATAAGTCAGTTGAAGAATTTTTCAACTATTTAAAAGCTTCTGGATTATACGATAATTCAGTCATTGTTCTATATGGTGATCACTATGGTGTTTCAACTTCTAGAAACCAAAACTTAGCTGAGTTAGTTGGGAAAACAAAATCAACATGGAATGACTTTGATAATTCTACAATGCAACGTGTTCCTTACATGATTCATGTTCCAGGTCAATCAAATGGTGGTATCAACCACACTTATGGTGGACAAATTGATGCTTTACCTACCCTTTTACATTTAATGGGTATTGATACTAAAAATTATATTCAAATGGGTCAAGATTTATTTTCTAAAGAAAACGAACAAATCGTTGCCTTTAGAAATGGAAACTATGTCTCTCCTAAGTATACAATGCTTGGATCAAGTATTTACGAAACAACAACAGGTCGTTTAATTGAAGAACCTACTGAGCAAGAGAAACAAGAAGCTCAAGCTATGAAAGCAAAAGCTGCACTCCAATTGGAAATGTCTGACCAAACTACTACTGGTGACTTATTACGTTTTTATACAAATAGCGGGTTAAAAGAGGTCAATCCAGATGCTTACAATTACAAAGACCAACTTAAACAAATGGAAAAAATTGAAGCAGAAAAAGGCAAAGATTCAACTAGTGTCTATAGTAAAAATAACAATACTTCTACTACAGATAAATATCAGACTGACTCCTATCAAGGATATGTGAAAACTGGAAAATAACATAGATTAATCAAAAAAGCTTGAGTAAACTACTCAAGCTTTTTAAATCTTTTTCATAATAAATTCATATTCTTCTTTTATACTGATAATGTGAGAGGTGAGTATATTTGAAAAACATCCGTTACGCATTTGCCAGTGTTTCTTATCATAAAAAACTTTCTTTTTCTATTGGTATTTGCTCCTTTTTTTTCCTTTTCTTTCTAACCTGTATTTTGAATCTTATTGATCTGGAAAGAATATTATATAACGAAGTAAATCAAGTAATTAGCATCACTGATTACTTTGTCAATTATCAAAAAATCATGCAGCTATACACTTCTTTCTACATTATTATTTTATTATTTTGGGTTCTTTTAATCACACTCTTAATCTCTATATCTTTAAGGGCAAAAAAACAAGATATGCTTAAATGGCGCTTCATGGGTTTTTCAAATGGTTTCATTATGAAACAAGCCATTTTGGAGACATTAATTCCAGTATTAGCTGGAATTCTTACGGCAAGCTTATTTTTCTTAGTTTGTCAGCATACGTATGAATTTTTGCTCATTCACTTTAGACCATTATTCGCAAATGGAATGAATATAAAACCAGTCTCTTTCTTTTCGTCAAGTATGACTATAGAAAGCACCCCCAGCTCAACAGAAAGTACAAGCAGTACTGCCCATTTTCTCTCTCTTACAATGAATTTACCTGACAGAGCTATTTTCAACGCATTTTTGAGAAGTACGATTCCTTTAGTTGTTACTACAGTTATTGTTACCTTATTTTTAACGTATTCTGTTTCAAGAAAATCGAAACAAGTAATTAGGATGTGAGTAAATGAGTTATTCTTTAGAAAAAAATTGGACAAATGATAGCTTCAAACAATTAGTTGAACAGCAACATATGACTGTTATTTTAGAAGATCAAAGCAGTATTCAAGCAGATTTTTATTTTCTTATTGATAGAACATTTGATATGAAACAATCAATGGCCATTGGATTTATATCTTCGGAAAATACGTTTTTATCTTATCTGTCAATCAAAGACAATCTTTTTGTCGGTTCCTCTATTAAAGAAAAGCATAAAAAACAATTGTTAACTGAGTATTTTGAATATGTCGGACTTGTAATGAGCACTCTAAATAAATCAGAAAAACAACTTACAACATTTGAACGAATTAAACTTCAATTAGTTCAACTAATGTTAATCAATAAAGATATCATTATCATCGATGATATCTTTCAAGAACTCTCTATAACACAGAGACAAGAACTACTTCCATTACTTCAAAAGATAACAAAAGAAAAGAAAAAAGCAATTCTTGTTTTAACTAATGATATACAAATTGCAGAAAGTCCTTACATGGATCGAATTATTAACAAAATAGCTTAAACAACTTAGAGCCTGAAACAAAACTGAAAAATCAGTTTTGTTTCAGGCTCTAAGTACGAACACACGGTGGGAGCAGGAGCAACTCCTTCTTATTTCTCGAAGTTAAACACTTCTGAGGTGCCCTCCCAACCTCTTCTTTGCTTAATGATCTTCTATTTCTACATCAGGAAATGAAATGGTGAACATTGTTCCCTTACCTTCTTCACTTTCCACATTGATTTTTCCTTTATGCAATCGAACTAACTGTTGTACAATGGATAATCCTAAACCCGATTCTCCATACTTTGTATTTTTTCTTGATGGGTCCACTTTATAATAGCGATCCCATATATTATGCACTTGCTCTTCTGACATGCCAATACCAGTATCGGCAATTGTAATAATCGTTTCCAGATAACCTTTTTGAATATTTACACGAATCTCACCGTCTTGAGTAAACTGAATTGCATTTTGAATGATGTTAACAATAATTTGAACAAAGCGATCATAATCCGCATATACATCTATTTCCTGATCCGTCTCTAAGATAAGTCGATCATTTGCAGATTCAGCCTTCCCTTCCAATTGTGTCAGAATATTTTGAAGCGTTTCAGTGCCATTAAATTTTTTAACTACGATACTGATTTGATTTGTTCTGATTTTTTCATAGTCTAAATTCTCATTGACTAAGCGAATTAAACGCGATGTTTCGTTTTGCATAAGCTTGATTGCATTTTCTCTTTGCCCTTCAGGTATCGCATTGTATTGCAAGCCTTCAAGTAAGCCATTGATAGTCGTCAGAGGCGTTCTCATTTCATGTGAAGCATCTGCCATAAACTGACGTCTTCGCTCTTCTTGGCGATCAATCTCTTCTCGTGACTCTTTCAAAGAATCAGCCATCTTATTGAAGTCTTCTGCCAGATCATCAAATTCATCTTTATCATGGGTCACTAACTTGATATCAAAATTACCACTCGTTATTTCTTTCGTCGCTTTTCTCATTCGATTAATTCGTTTCACCTGAAAACTAGCAAAGAAATAACTTAAAATCAAACCTACAATACTTGATATGATAAATCCTTTAAATAAATTTCCTGTGATTGCATCTACACTATCTGAGACATTTTTAGCTGGTTGTGTAATGACAACAGCTCCAACAATAAGCAAATTTTCTTTTGATTTTGGATCTTCTGTGGTTACAGGTAACATTACATACGAAGACATATTCTTGTCTCCATATATATCTTGATTGACCGTCACGTACTCTTGTTTGCCACTCATCAATTCAGGCCAATAACTTTCAATTAAAGAAAAGTCTAATTTTTTTTTTGATTCTACTGGGTATTGAATCGTCATATCTCGATCAATAAAAATAAACTGAACATCTTGATTACTTAACACATTCTCTGACAATTTAAACGATGTATTTAAAACATTTTGGTCCGTCATTCCAGGATAACGATTGATAGAATCTTTCGTTTTCCAAGCTGACTGTGCATAGCCTTTTAATTGCTCATAATTATTGTCTTGCATCGTTTTTTTAGTCAATTGGGTAAATGATGTTCCCACAATCAAAATAATAAGAATAATCACACCCCAAAAAGCTAGTAACTGTTGATATAGATATTTCATTTAAGCTACTCCAGAATCGTCAAATTTATACCCCACGCCCCAAACAGTTTGAATGACTTGTGGCCCCACTTTTTCAATTTTTTGACGTAATTTTTTAATATGCGCATCGACTGTTCGTTCATCACCAAAATATTGATAGTCCCAAACCATTTCAAGTAATTGTTCTCGTGAAAATACTTGTCTTGGTTTTTTCGCTAATGTGTACAATAAATCAAACTCTTTCGGTGTCAATCCATCAATTTGTTTTTCATCAAGGTATGCTTCTCTTGTTTTTGTATTCATTTTAAAGTGATCCGTTACTACGTCAAATTTTTCATTAGAACTTTCAGTAGAATCGACGGACTGTTCCCCAATCTCTGAACGGCGATGTAAAGCTTTCATTCTAGCAATTAAAGTTAAAGGACTAAAAGGTTTGGTCACATAATCATCGGCTCCCATTTCTAGCCCAATCACTTGATCACTTTCCGAATCACGAGCTGTCAGCATGATGATTGGCACAGTATTCGATATTTTTCTAATTTCTCTACAGACAGCCATTCCGTCCATTGTTGGTAAGTTTAAGTCTAAAGTAATCATATCCCATTTCTCAGGGTTTTCCAAAAAGACAGTCAGTCCTTCCTTCCCATCATATTTGAAAGTTGCTTCCCAGCCTTCATTTAGGAAAAACATCTGCATCATTTCTGAAACTGATTCATTATCTTCTATCATTAATACGTTCATTATATTCGCCTCTTTCTTTCAAGTTTCACGTCACTTATATTATACTCTAAAATCAAGCCAGCTCCAATAACTTCTACCTTTCTTCAAAAAAGCTTTGTCTTTTTTTCATTTTTTGATAAGATTAAGAGTGAAAGGATGTTGAAAATTCATGAAAAATATCCAAGCAGTTACTTTTTTTGATTTAGACGGCACATTACTTAATGAAAAATCTCAGATTACCCCAGAAATTACTTCAGCAATTAAGACTCTAAAAGAAAATCATGTCTTGCCATTGATCGCAACTGGGCGTACAATTGTTGAAATTGAATCAATTATGTCTGAAAGCGGTATCCATTCAGCCATTGCGATGAATGGTCAATTTATTCAAGTAGAAGGACAGAAAATTTACTCCAGTGAGTTCTCTTCTGAAGAATGTCTAAAAATGTATGAACTTACACAAGAACTTGGTCATGAGCTCTCTTTTTACAATGACCAGCAGATTTGGTGCTCTGGTCATAGCGAGATTTTAAAAAGTGCATATGCTTATATTCATTCAGATGCTCCTGTAATTGATGTAGCCAATTTTGATGATAAAACAGTCAATATGATGCTAGTTTTATCCACAGATGGAGATGAACACTATCTGAAACAATTTCCAGAGATGACTTTTTACCGAAACGGTCCCTATTCGATCGATACAGTAAGAAAAGGTGTCTCAAAAGGCAGCGGTGTGAAAAACTTATTCAAAACATTAGACCTGCCAAACGTTCCAACATTTGCTTTTGGTGACGGGATAAATGATCTCGCTTTATTTGATGCCTGTGACAATAAAATTGCGATGGGAAATGCTCGCACAGAGCTAAAAGAACGGGCAAGTTACATTACGAAGAAAAATACAGATGGCGGTATTATCCACGCCTTAAAGCATTTTGATTTGATTTAAGGCTTGCTTCTAAAGAAAAAATCCCACTTCTTATTTAGAAGATGGGATTTCTTTTTTATGTCTTTTTTGATGAACACAGATAACTGTTCCTGTCACTTGAATCAATAAGAGAAAAAGCAAGATAATGCTTAAAGCCATATGTCCTTGATCGAATGTTCTTTTTAACAACACAAGTAAAATTAGGCTGCTTATTGAATAAAGTGACCATTGTTTATCCATAATATCTAGACCCCTTCGGTTTGTTATCTATAAGGATAGGACTTTTACAGAAAAAAAGCAAGAGTCTTTATGCTATCTGTGAACTTTTAAACATTTTTTTAGTATTTCTTTATTATTCTTAGGAGAATTTAAACATTATGTTTTTTAAGCAATCAAGTTATTCTCATTTAAAACAGGGGAAAAAAATGATACACTGTTTTTGTTGCATTATTTACTTTTAAGGAGACGTTAATCTATGAATGAGAATGAAACAAAACGACAACTAATCCTTGATACTTGTTTAATGGCTGGAAAAATCATGACAGAAAGTGGTTCTGAGGTTTATCGTGTGGAAGATACGATGGATCGTATTGCAGAAAATGCAGGTCAAAAGCAAAGTGTCAGTTATGTCACTGCAACGGGCCTTTTTATGGGCTTTCGTTCGAGTAATTATACCCAGATTGAAAATGTAACAGAAAGAAGCATCAATTTAGAAAAAGTTGCGACCGTTAATAATCTTTCGCGTAAATTTGCCGAAAAAGAAATTACTTTGGAAGAACTTAATTATCGTTTAAAAAATATTAATCAAGAAGCACCTACCTACAGTGTTCCTTTGCAAATTGTTGCCGCTGGATTGGTCAGTTGTACATTGATGTACATTTTTGGCGGTACATGGTCTGATTTTGTAGCAACTTTTGTCATTGGTATGATCGGCTTTTGTGTTTCTTATTTTACAAAACATCTATTGAACATCAAATTTTTAGACGATTTTCTTGCAGCTTTTACTATTGGTTTATGCGCCTATCTAGCTGTTAGTTTTCAATTAGCCGTAAACATCGACAATATTATTATCGGTGCTGTGATGCCTTTGGTACCTGGTGTTGCAATCACAAACTCATTTCGAGATATTCTAGCTGGTCATCTATTAAGTGGCACTGCTCGTGCAACGGAAGCTGTTTTTGTTGCCGGGTCTATTGGAATCGGTATTGCGATTGTGTTTAAACTATTTATGTAAGGAGAAATTTAATGGAGATTATCATTCATTGCTTATTTAGTTATTTAAGTACGGTTACATTTGGAATTGTCACGAATGTTCCTAGAAAATTATTAAATACTTGCGGCATAACAGGTGCTGTTGGTTGGATGTTGTTTTGGTTTACTAAAAATTTGGAGTCAGGAGAAATCTTCGCTAACTTTCTGGGGGCAATCGGTATTGGGTTAATGAGTATCTTCTTTTCACGTAGAAAAAAAATGCCGATGATTATTTTCAACATTCCAAGTTTGGTGCCCTTAGTTCCTGGAGGACCTGCTTACCAAGCCGTTAGAAGTATTGTGTTAGGTGATTATATTAGTGGCGTTCATTTCATTATAAAAGTAATCATGACCGCAGGAGCCATTGCTGCTGGGTTTATGGTTACTGGTATAGTAGAAAGACTTCTGAAACGTTTATTCGATCGTAAAACGACCCCATCTTAAATCAATTAGAAAAACAAAACAAATAAGCTAAGTTTTTCAAATCGTTTATTCTGATTTAATGAGCGAAACAAAAACAGCTCTCTTGTTTTTGTCTCGCTCTCTAATCTTAGTATGTTTTTTTGATTAATCAACTGCCAACTCTTCTGGCTCCTCTTCAAAAAATAAAAGTAAATCTTGCAAGGTTAGCTTTTCTTTTTCTTCTTTGTTTAAATCTTTAATAATCTGCCCTTTTTGCAATACAATCAGACGATTGCCATAATGCAAGGCATCTTCCATTCGATGAGTAATCATCAAACAAGTTAACTCATTTTCCTTAATTCTCTGATCGGTCAAATGCATTAATTGCTTGGAAGTTTTAGGATCTAAGGCTGCGGTATGTTCATCTAAAAGTAATAAATCCGGCTTAGTTAAAGTAGCCATTAACAAACTCAAGGCTTGCCTTTGTCCACCAGATAAATTACCTGTGGGTGTATCCAAATGATTCTCTAAACCATTACCTACCTCAGCACAAATTTTCGTAAAATGTGCTCGTTGTTCATTGATTTTACGCAAGCTCAAACCGCGACGTTGCCCTCTATATAAAGCCAATAATAAATTTTCAGCAACGGTCATCCTTGGAGCTGTACCCATCTTAGGGTCCTGAAAAACTCGTGAAAAGAACTGTGCTCTTTTTTCTTCTGAAAAATTAGTAATTGATTGCTCTTTAACAAAAAGCTCCCCTTCACTTAAAGAAATAGTTCCTGCAATACTATTAAACAAGGTACTTTTCCCTGCTCCATTACCTCCTAAAACTGTTACAAATTCACCTTTAGCAATTTTCAAATTGACATGATTTAAAATCGTTTTCGTTTCATTCAAACCATTATCAATTCGCTTAGTTGCATTTTTAAGCTCTAAAATTATCGTCATTTTTCAGCCTCCTTTTCTGGTAAAAAATGTAGATTCAATGCTTTTTTTAGTTGAGGAATCATTAAACATACTGCTAAAATCACTGCTGAGAAAATTTTCAAGTACGTAGTATCAAATCCTAGTTTGATTACCATTAAAATGAGCAATTGATAAATAATACTGCCAACCACAATTGCAACTAAACGTTCTGCAAATGTCAATTCACCAAACAATACTTCACCGATGATAATCGAGGCCAAACCAATCACAATAACCCCTGTTCCTTTATTAACGTCTGCATAGCCATCGTTTTGAGCAATCAAGGCACCTGATAAAGCAATAACACCGTTTGATAACGTCAACCCTAATATTTTCATTGAGTCTGTCTTAATACCGATAGAACGAGCCATGCTTTCATTATCACCCGTAGCAATATACGCTTGACCTAAATTAGTGTTAAAGAAAAACAGTAATAAACTAATAATGATCGTTAGAAAAATCACACCCAAAAAAACAATGTCATAGTAATTTGGTAAATCCAGTTGAACAAAAAAGTCCTGAATTTTTGGCTTGTTCAATAGTGATAGATTTGGTGTCTGCATCACATACAAAATGACTGAATTCAGACCCGACATAACTAAAATCCCTGCCAGAATCACTGGAATCTTTCCTTTGGTAAATAGTAATCCTGTTATAAGTCCTGCGCACATCCCTGCTAAAACACCTAGTAAAGTGGCCCAAACAGGATGAATCCCTGACGTAATTGCTGTTACGCAAACAGCACCTCCTAAAGGAAATGACCCTTCTGTTGTCATATCTGGAAAATTTAAAATTCGATAGGTCATAAAAATACCTAGACCTAGTATTGCCCATAACATTCCTTGTCCAATTGCTGAAACAATCATTTGATTCTCTCCTTCGCTTTATTCTATGATTTTCGCTTCTGATAGTACATCATTAGGGATTGTAATTCCCAATTTATCTGCTTGCTTTTGATTGATAATCGTATCTCCTGTTTTAAATGTATAAATGGGAGTTGTTTCTGGTTTTGATTTACCAGCTAGAATATCTGCAGCCATTTTTCCCGTTTGAACGCCTAACTCATACTGATTAATCCCAACTGTTGCAATTCCTCCTTGTTGAACCATCGTGTCAACAGATGGAATTATCGGCGTTTTGCTTTTATTTGCTTCGTTAACAACTGTTTGCATCGCATTCGCAATTGTATTATCTGTAGGAATGTAAATAAAATCAACTTCACTTGTCATCACTTGAACAGTTTGAGCTATTTCATTGCTAGATGGGACTGCAAAGGTTTTTACTGACAATCCCTTTTGTTGGGCAACTTTTTTCGCTTCATCTACTTGATATTTTGAGTTCTCTTCAGAAGATGCATAAAGAATACCCACTGTTTTACTTTTTGGTAGTAGTTTATTAGCTAATTCAAATTGCGCATCTACAGGGGATTTATCACTTACACCAGTAATATTTCCACCAGGTTCTTTATCATTTTTCACCAACCCTGCACTTACAGGATCCGTGATTGCCCCTAATACAATAGGTATCGTTGTCGTTGTATTCGCTAAAGCTTGTGCAGCCGGTGTAGCAATTCCAATCAATACATCTGCTTTTTTCTCTTGAACTAGCTGTTGACTCATTGTTGTTAATTTACTTTGATCTGCTTGCCCATTTTGAAAAGCAATAGTTATATTTTTTCCATCTATATAGCCATTTTCTTCCAAACCAGCTTGAATCCCTTTATAAATTTGATCCAATGCAGGATGGCTAACAAACTGAAGTACACCTAGCGTTGGTAATTTTTGTTTGACTCCTTCTTTTTTTTCTACAAAAAACGAGCCAATTAGAAAAATAACAATGATTGCTATAACAATACGTAAACGATTTTTTCTCATTTTCTTTCCTCCTAAATATAACAGTCCTTAAAAATAAAAAAACAACGACAAATCCTAAAAAGGAGTGGTCGTTGTTTAAAACAAAAACCACATAGATCAATAATCATCTATGCGGTCATAATTCACCATGAAAAAATCAGCATAGATACAAAAATTAGAATCAATCTTCTAAAGTTGTATCTATGAGAGTGCCATACATACAACTATCTACGCCAGTTTTGCCATGAATTATTCAATTGGTTGATTGGTTTTGATACTTGGTTCATGTAATCACTCCTATAGTTTTTCTGTTAAAAACAGTCTACACCAAACCTAATTTACTCGTCAAGTCTAAAAATGTCCTTAAAAGTGATTTTATTGATTTTTATCTTTTAAGGACTTTCGATAACTCCAACTGTCTTTTTGTTCTTTAAATGGGTAAAACTTTAATCGGGTGAACATTTTTTGAGAAGCTTTATTCCAGTTAAAGATTTCGCTTACCGTTATAAATTCCCGACCTAATTTCTTTGATTTATAAATAAAATATTTCGTAACCCTTTGTCCAATTCTACGATTACGAAATTCTTTATCGATCACAATCGCATAATCGTCTTCTGAAAGCCAAACATCTCCAATCGTCTGGAAACGCTTGTTACCTGTATCGAATTCAATGTAGTAAAGTAACCCATGTTCATTTTGCCATTCGTACATTTGCTTTATTTGCTCTTTTGTATAGATTGTTGGTGTACCAATGATATTACGCATACTTTCAGGGTCTTGATACCATTTTAATGATTGCCTACGGAGGGTATCAAAGGGCACTAAACGAATCTCTTCGTTAATACGAATTTTCTTTTTAGTATGACGTTTTAAAGAGGACTCAGTAGATTGTTGAGTCCTCTTTTTTAATAAATCGCTCGCCATTGTATGCCATCTAGTAGTGATCACGTTTATCACTTCTCACATATACACGTTGTAACTGAGACTTTCCTAAAAACAGCTCTAAAACGAATAGAACAAATTTTTCCATATCAAGCCCTTCTTTCTTAAATAGAACTACTCTGCTACGGTTTCACCTTCAACTGATTGCCCTGTTTCTTGTTCAGCATTTGATTGACTAGTCGTTGACTGCTGAGTCGTTTGTGCTGGTGTTGCTGGTGGTTGAATACTTTGGCCAACATTAGATAAAGGCAACTGATTTAAAGCTGGAATCAACATGGTTTGAAGATCTAGACTACTATCAACTGGCAATCGATTTTTTTCTTTACCGTTTTCAAAAAAAACAACTGTTACATCGTCCTTTTTAACACTATATTTTGTTTCAATCTTTTCCGCTTCATAGACCATTGGATAAATATAAATACTGTGATTAAATTCTTTCATTTTTTCAGAATTTTTTAAAATTTTTATAGTTTTGTCATATATCCCCGCCTGGTATTGAAAATAAAACAGTGACTGCCGTCTTTTCACTAATAAACTGATCAGCTGTTTTAAAGTCTAAGTAACTAGCCTTTTTAGCTAGTTTCTCTTGGCTTACTAAAGATTTTATTTCAGAAGAGCGGATATTTGCTTGTACTTTAGGCACGATAATGAATAAACTAACAACTAAAACTACTACTGCTCCTATAACAATCGCTGTTAATTTCTTTTGTCTATTTAAAGTAGAAACAAAGTCATCTTTAACATCAATAAAATTTTTTTTCATGGTGTTCTCTCCCCTACAACTTATACTGTCATTATACTAGTAGTTCTTTCCTTTGCCTAGTATAACAAATAATCTTATTCCTATTTTAATAAAAATAGAAACTTATGCTTAGAATAAACACATAAATCTAAAAAAACAACAATAACACGTTTCATTCATAAACGCTGTTGACAAACCAGCTCTCCTATCCTATACTTTCATTATGAATAAATTAAAAAACGATGAAAAGAAGAGTACTATTTTTAGAGAATTCATTTAGAGAGTCTCGTTAGCTGAAAAGAGATAATTTGAGAAAATAGGAAGATGGTCTTTTAGTTAGTATTGGTGAACTTACTTAGCTAATACTGGGAGCGCCCATTACAGCGTCAGGTATTTTATCTTTTTTATCAGTACCTACTAAGTAAAATCTTGTGAAAGATTTTAAAATAAAGGTGGTAACACGCGAAGTCGTCCTTTACTTTCATTAGAAAGTAAAGGGCTTTTTTGTTTTTTTATATTTTTAAAAAACGGAGGAATGAATATGTCAAAAAAGAAACAAATGGCGCCTTTTCGCTATGATATTGTTGGTAGCTATTTACGACCTAACACGTTGAAGCAAGCACGTAACGCTTTTGCCAGAGGTACAATTTCTAAAAAAGAGTTAACAAAGGTAGAAGACAAAGAAATCATTACCTTGATCGAAAAACAAAAAAATCTGGGTCTTCATGCAGTAACAGATGGCGAATTTCGTCGTCGTTGGTGGCATTTAGACTTTATTGCAGGATTAAATGGCATCACTGTTTATGATTTCCAAACAACTGCTTTTGGGATAGCAACTGAAGCCCAAGGAACATACGTTAGCGGTCCATTATCCTTTTCAGAGGATCATCCGTTTCTTGAGCATTTTCGCTTTACTCAAAAACATGCAGGATCTCTTTTAGCCAAACAAACAATTCCGGGACCGAACATGATTTTTTTAGATTCCTTAATTTTATCTACACGCTATCATGAGCATCCTGTTTATGATTCATTGGAACACTTCAAAAGTGACTTGATTCTTACCTACCAAAAAGCAATTCAAGCATTTTATGATGCTGGTTGTCGCTATTTACAAATCGATGATACGAGTTGGGGCGGACTATTTGATGAACGTTTTCGTCAATTGATCAAAACGAATGGATTAGATGCAGATGAGCTTTTAAATGATTTTCAAGAAGTTACAGAAAAATCCATAGCAAATGCGCCCGCTGATCTAACCATCACATTTCATTTTTGCAAAGGAAATTTCCAATCTCATTGGCTATATAACGGTTCTTATGAAAAAATTGCAAAAAATCTTTTTTCTATCAAACGTTTCGATGGCTTCTTCTTAGAATACGACGACGAGCGTTCTGGTGACTTTGAACCGCTGAAGGAATTACGAGATCAACGAATCGTTTTAGGGTTAATCACTACAAAAAATGGAAAATTGGAAGACCCTGCTACTATTATTAAAAAAATCCATGAAGCCAGTCAATTCGTTTCATTAAATCAGATTTGTTTATCCCCTCAATGTGGTTTTGCCTCTACACAAGAGGGCAATCATTTGACAGAAACAGAACAATGGCAAAAAATAGAACTTGTAAAAACGATCGCAGAAAGTATCTGGGCAGACGCTTAAAAAAGGAGGAAATAACATGACAACAATCAAAGACATCCCATTTCGCTATGATCAGGTAGGCAGTTTTTTACGTCCTGAAGTGTTAAAAACGGCAAGAGAACAGTTTCTAAAACAAGAGATTACTGCTGAGGCATTAAAAAAAATCGAAGATGAGTCCATTCTTGCGCTCATCAATAAACAGGTAGAAATTGGTTTAAAAGCAATAACAGATGGTGAATTTCGTCGTAGTTGGTGGCATTTAGATTTTCTTTGGGGGCTTAATGGTGTTCAGGAAACAACACCAGAAAAAGGCTACCAATTTAATAAAGTACAAACTCGTGCAGCATCTTATGAAATCACAGATAAAATTTCATTCAATCCCGATCATCCTTTTTTTAATGATTACGCATTTTTGCAAAAACATACACCAGCAGGAATTTTAGCCAAGGTGTCAATCCCTTCGCCAACTTTACTGTTTAACAGAAAAAATAGCGTTGTTCATACGGATGGCTGTTATCAAGATGAGCAATCATTTATCAACGATTTAGCGCACACTTACCACCAAACAATAGTCGCTTTCTATGATTTAGGATGTCGGTATTTACAATTGGATGATACATCATGGGGAATGTATACTGGCTTTATCGAAAATGCAAAAACAGAAGAAGAAGTTAGGCAATGGCACAGACAATGTGAACTAGGCGTCAAAGTAGTCAACCAACTGCTTAAAGATTTGCCAGAAGATTTAACGATTACGATGCATGTTTGTCGTGGAAATTATAAATCTGATTGGGCTATTTCAGGACCCTATGACCATGTAGCTGACTATCTCGCACAATTAAACATCGATGGTTATTTCTTAGAATATGACGATAACCGTTCTGGTGGATTTGAGCCTTTGGCGAAAATTTATCAAAATGGACCTGCTAAGAAAATCGTTCTAGGTCTAGTAACCTCTAAATTCCCAGAGTTAGAATCGACCGAACTGTTAATAAAACGAATTAACGAAGCGAAAAACCATGTTCCTTTATCTAATCTTTGTCTTTCTCCACAATGTGGGTTTGCCTCAACTGAAGAAGGAAATCATTTAACTGAAGCAGAACAATGGGCCAAAGTTAAATTAGTTATTGATGCAGCTAAAGCCGTTTGGGCAGACGCTTAAATAGTCTAAAACAAACCTATAACCGAAACGACGAATTGTTTCAGTTATGGGTTTTCTTTTATCACTTAACAATAGAATTTACAATGACTGATTAATTGTTTCTCCCTACCACGACCGACTCATTTTTCATAAAACGAAACGCTTACACTAGGCTAAAAACGTAAAAAAACGCATTCATCAAGAACATACAATTACTTTTATTCATCACTTCCTTTATTAATAAAAGAACTCCGTTATAATAGTCATATTATGTAAAAGAATTGAGGGATGTTTATGTCATTTGATGGCGTATTTACTCATACCATGGTCTCAGAATTATCCGAGGCTTTAGTTTCAGGCAGAATTTCAAAAATTCATCAGCCTTATGAAAATGAAATTGTTTTAGTTATCCGTGCCAAAGGAAAAAATCATAAATTGCTTTTATCTGCTCATCCAAGCTATGCTCGCATTCAATTGACAGAAATCGCTTATGGTAACCCTGAAACACCACCGAACTTTGTAATGATGCTTCGTAAGTTTCTTGAAGGAGCCATTTTGGAACAAATTCAACAAGTCGAAAATGATCGTGTCATTCATTTTACTTTCACTAAAAGAGATGAATTAGGCGATTTACAAAATATCATTTTGATTGTTGAATTGATGGGCAGACACAGTACCATTGTTTTAGTAAATAAAGAAAATGGGAAAATTCTGGATGCTATCAAACACATTGGTACTTCTCAAAATAGTTATCGCTCGTTATTACCAGGTGTTGAATATATCAACCCACCTAAGCAAGACCTATTAAATCCTTACCTTACAAGTAAAGAAAAAATCTTTGATATCCTTTCAACACTTGATACAATCAATGGAAAAAACCTACAAAGTCAGTTTCAAGGTCTAGGTAGAGACACTTCTGATGAACTTGCCTTTAGATTAAATGAACGTCCTAATGAAAAAATGCTTGTATGGGAATCTTTTTGGACTGAACTTAAACAAAATATTCGACCTACATTGACACTAACAGAAAAAAAGGAGTATTTTACACCACTCCCTTTCGTTTCCATTGAAGGCAAACATCAATTTTTTGATACGCTAAGCCAACTACTAGACAATTTTTATGGTGGTAAAGCAGAAAAAGATCGTGTGAAGCAGCAAGGCGGAGAATTAATTCACAAAATTGAAAATGAATTAAAACGGAATCAAAGTAAAGTCATAAAATTACAGCAAACATTAGCAGATACAGAACACGCAGAAAATTTTAGACGCGACGGTGAATTATTGACAACCTTTATGAGCCAAGTACCAAAAGGGGCTGAATTTGTTGAGTTGCCTAATTACTATGAAGAAGATCATCTACTGAAAATTAAGTTAAATCCAGCGCTTACGCCTAATCAAAATGCTCAAAAATATTTTCAGAAATATCAAAAACTAAAAAATGCTGTTAAAGTTGTTCATGGACAAATTGAACAAGCACAACAAGAAATTGGCTATTTGGAATCTGTTTTAGCCCAATTAGAAATCGCAGGTCCAATGGATATCGATATTATTCGTGAAGAATTGCTTACACAAGGCTATGTAAAAAAACGAGGCACAAAAAAACAAAAACAACAGAAACAAAGTAAACCTGAAGAATTCTATTCTACTGACGGAACGTTGATTTTAGTTGGACGTAACAATCTCCAAAATGATCAACTTACACTACGGACTGCCAAAAAGGCAGACATTTGGCTACATGCAAAAGATATTCCGGGCTCACATGTGATAATCAAAGATGCTGATCCAACAGAACAAACACTACTTGAAGCTGCAACTATTGCTGCCTACTACTCTAAATATCGATTATCCTCCCAAGTTCCAGTTGATTATGTTCAAGTAAAACACGTTCATAAACCAAATGGTGCAAAGCCTGGTTATGTCATTTATGAAAATCAAAAAACACTATACGTCACACCAGATGAAAAAATACTGAATACACTAAAAAAAGAAACGAAAGCGTAACTCAAAAATTACGCTCTCGCTTCTTTTTTATTCACGCGCGACCATTGCACGCTTAACAAGCTTATTTGACACTTCAGAAATAATCTGATTTGCAGAAACTCCATTCAATTGTGGTTTTTTCACTGTCATATAAAAAATATATTTAGGATTTTCGGTTGGTGTAATCGTTACAACAGAATGTAGATAATCCTGTTTTTGATAACTTCCGTTCTCAAAAAATTCAGCCGTTCCTGTTTTTGCTGACACATTTAGACCATCAATGGCATATTCAAGCCCTTTTCCATATTTAGGATCTGTTGTCACATCTTTCATAAACTCTAAAACTTTTCCTGCAGTTTCACTGGAAATCGGCGTTCCCACCGTTTCAGGCTGAATAATCGTTTCTTTTCCATTTGAAGCAACGATTTTTTTGATGATGTTAGGTTTTAGCATGTTTCCACCATTAGCGATTGCTGTATACGCTTGAAGCATTTGTAAGTGCGTAACCGATATTCCTTGACCATAAGAGGTCATTGCTTGATCGACAGTTGTCTTACTTTGGATTTCTCCTGCAGCTTCACCTGCTAATCCGATAGTCGTACTTTGACCAAAACCGAATTTCTTAAGGTATTCTTGCCATAAATCAGGCATTCGTTGTTGAAGATTGACCATACCAACATTACTTGACCATGCCAAGCCTTGCCTAAATGTCATATCTCCTTCTCCGACCCCATTATTCCAATCACTTATCTTAGTACCATCAACTTTGATACTTCCAGATTTAAATTGTTCACTTTCATTGAATTTATTTTCTTCAATTCCGCTTGCAATCATCAAACTTTTCATTGTCGATCCTGGTTCATAAACATCTTCTACAAGCATATTACTCCAACGTGCAGTATTAGGATCATCTAACCCTTTTTTTGTATCTAATTCAAAAGATGGGCGTTGTGAAGTTGCTAATATATTACCTGTTTTTGCCTCCATCAAAGTAGCGGTAATATGCTCTGGTTGGTGATTTTTCACGACATCATCCAATAACTCTTCTAAATAAAATTGAAGATTGCTATCTAGAGTAGTATAAACATCACTTCCATCCACTTGCTTTGTTTCTTTTACACTGCCTGGCTTTACATCTCCTAATGATGAATTTTTCTCAAAGCTTCTAGAGCCATCTTTCCCCGATAACTTATCATTGTAGGCCTCTTCAATCCCCATAACACCTTTTGTATTGCCTGTCTCATCTTCTTGGGTATAGCCAAGAAAATAAGAAGCGAAGTTGCCTACTTGAATACCGCGTTTTCGTTCTTCTTTAAAGTAAATACCTGAAATTTTTTTCTGTTTTAATTCGTTTTCAATGTTTCTCTTCATTTCAAAGTTTAAATTTTTACCGTTTGTTCCAAATTCCACAGTCGTAATTGGTTCGCCTTCTTTATTTACACTAGGTTTCAATTGTTTTAATGTAGTTTCTTTATCGATTTTTACATATTTTTCAAAAATTTCTGCAATTTCTTGCCAATCTTTTTCCTGTACATACAATTTTTTACCCTTTAAATCTGTATAGTTTTTATCTAAAATAGCGTATAAAGAGAATGCACTCGAATCTTCGATCAGTACATTTCCATCTTTATCCAAAATCGAACCTCGTTTTGCCTCCAATGTTTCATGAACTTCATAAAGAGTTTTCGTTTTTTCATTTAAAGAAACACCTGCAACTTTACCTGTTACTACAATATATGAAAGTCGTGCCACAAATAATACGAACAAAGCAATGGTCAAAAATAAAACAATGATGCCTACACGTTTACGATTTTTTAATGTTGAGAGATTATATTTATTTAGTATATTCTTAAATGTTTTCATCCACTTTTCGCTCCAAACCATCTGTCAGCTTTTCTTTTAATATAAAGAAAAGACGTTCATCTTAACTATAATTTATTAAAAAAAAAATTACCTATTTTCATTTCTTTCTTAATAAAAATTTAGCATTCACATTTTTTCATCAGCTTCAATGTACTTGAAAACATAAGATAGTATTTGAAAAAAAATCCGAACGAAATACTTTATTATTTGTATAAAATCTTTAATCGATTTATATTCTAAGTATATATAAAAAGAAGGAGTGTTTTATGATGAAAGAAGAAACGGTTATTATTACTGGTGGTGCATCAGGAATTGGACGTGCTTCTGCTATTAAATTCGCAGAAAAAAATTACAATATCGTTATCGTTGATATCGATGAAACAGGTGGGGAACAAGTTGCTGCATTAATTAGAGGAAAAGGTGCCCAAGCTATTTTTATCCGAGCAAATGTTTGCAAAAAAACAGACTGCGAGAATTTTGTACACAAAGCAATTGACACTTTTGGACAGGTTGATGTTTTTATTAATAACGCCGGGGTACTACAAAAAATGGCTTTACTGGCTGATATTCCAGAATCTGAATTAGAAAAAGCTATCAATATAAATTTTAAAGGGATTTTTTTTGGCTTACAAGCTGTACTTAAACAAATGGAAACGCAAGGACATGGTCGTATCATCAACACCGCCTCTTCATCTGGCATGAGAGTTGAGCACAGTTTAGCAGCATATTCTGCTACAAAACATGCTGTAGTTAGTTTAACAAAGTCAGTAGCTTTAGAATATACGTCAAAAGGAATTCAGTGCAATGCTATTTGTCCTGGTGGTGTTCAAACCAAACTATTGGAACAATCTTTAGATTACATTGAAAACAGTGGCTATGTTCCAGCTGAATTCAGTAAAATCCGCATGGATCGTTATGGAAATGCCGATGAGATCGCCTATGTTATTGTTGCTTTAGCCGATAAACAAAATGGTTATATGTCAGGTTCGATTATTCCTATCGATGGTGGATTATTGTTGTAACAAAAAAATAAAGTGACTGGAATCGACTCCATGAGTCACACTTCAGTCGCTTTATTTAAGCTTGTCACATAGATTTTTTTACAGTTTCTTCAATGGAGGCTTTAACATCCATTCGATCAACATCTAATTGACTAAATGTTTCTTCTGGAGATAAGTAAAAGTCAAAAGTTTGAATGAGACCAATTGTTTTCATGTTGACACCAAATTCATTATTATTCTTTTCAGCCTCAGCATCCATTTGTTCATATGCGGGCTTTAGGGCTTGATAATCCATTAAAGAGATCTTGGTTTTTGCAGATTGTCCAAGAACGTTTACAATCAATTGATAAAAATCAACAAACTTCATATTCGTATCGCCAAGTGCATAGGTCTTTCGATGTTTCCCTTTTTCGCATGCTCCAACTGCAGCTTGCGCGACTTGTTGTACTGTTACCATCGCTGTTCCACCTTTTAGTGCAGGAAACATTTCTTTTCCATAAATCTGATCAACTACGATCTTCCAAAATGGAAGACGACCTGGCATCGTACCAAAAATGTAAGGTAAACGCAATGAAGTAACTTTCATCTCACCTTCTCCTTCTGCAAATCCAATTTGTTCTTGCAACAAACGATTACGAATATAAGGTTGCTTTTGTAGTTCAAGTTCAGGCATCCGCTCAGCAAATTCAGCAAAATAAGAGCCACAGATAACAAAACTTTTTACCCCTGCTTTTTTAGCTAGCCTCACTAACCGTTGAGTTGGTAAAACGTTCGCTTCATAATAAAAAGTGGTTGCTGGCTTTTTAGGTAACAAACGATCATCTGCCCCAGCAGCATGAATAAAACCATCTACGTCATTTAGTAGTGTTAATAATTCGTCATCTGAAAAATCATTAATATCCCTTGCTTGAAACTCAACTTCTTTGGGTAACAAGTCCTTTATAGGCATCGGTGAACGTGATAGCGTTCTCACGCTATATCCACGAGTCAATAACTCCAAAATAATATGATAGCCTAAAAAACCGGTGCCCCCAAGTACAAATATTTTTGTCATGATTAACCTCCTTTTTGTAAAGTACTTTTTAAATTATAGCACAATCACAAAAAGGTTTTTAATCAAACGATTGTTATCACAGCTATGGATATTTTGTTATCTATACACCATTAGCGATAATTGACTATTAATCTGCTTTTTTAGGGTTTCGATAATCAATACCATTTTGCAAAGATAGCGTTTCATAACACCTTTCTTTTTCTTCTAATATTAGCAGACGCTCTTGCATTTTCATCATTTCAGTTTCTGCATTAATACGTTGCTTTATAAGCAACTGTGAACGTTCTTCAATTGTTGAACGCCTAACTTCACAAAGGTCAACATGCCTTTTTTCAGCTAATCCTATACCAGCCACTCTTAATGCTTGAACGATCCTAACCCAGTTTAAATCTTCATTTGAAAATTGACGAAAGTTGTAGTTATTTCTTGTCACAAGAGAAAACAATCTCTGATTTTCATAAAATGGAAACTATTTTTTTCTTGCTACATGTACTTTCAGTTGTTTGCCTTTGATCGTTCGTTCTTTCATCGCTTGAATAACAAGTTGTCCTTTTCCATTTAAAATATCAATATAGGTCACATTCTCTTGAATGGTAATAATCCCAATATCTTCTGAGTTGATTCCTTCAATTTTGGAAATAGTTCCAACAAAATCAAGTGCTCTTAGTTTCTTTTTCTTACCACCATTAAAATAAACTTTTGTGATTTCTTGATTTAACCGTTTTGCTTTTTGGTGTTTTGGTTTTTGTTTTGTTGTTATTTTTGTCTCAAAAGCTGACTTGCTTCTTGCGATTAGCTTGGCATTGGGTAATGTGATTCGAGTCATTGTCAATCCACTAAAAGATTCGATTTCTTTTTTTAGCGCTTCTTCTTTTAGTGTAACAAACGTCAGTGCAAACCCTTCCTTACCTGCTCGGCCTGTTCGACCAACTCGGTGAACATAACTTTCTTTTTCAAAAGGAACATCTAAATTAATGACATGAGTAACATTTTCAATATCAATTCCTCTGGCTGCGACATCCGTTGCTACAAGGTAACGAAATTTTCCTTTTCTGAACGCATCCATCACGTCAAAACGATCTTCTTGCATCATGCCTCCATGTAATTTTCCCACTGGATATCCTGCTTCGACTAAAAACGCATACGCTTCATTCACCTTATCTTGTGTATTACAAAAAACAATACATGTATCAGGGTTTTCCACAATTGTTACTGCTTCTAAAGCAGAAAATTTATGTTCTTCTGTTGTTTCTAAATAGGAATGTTGAATATTAGGAATTGTTTTATTCGTTGCTTCGATCTTTATGATCTTTGGTTCTTGTAAATAAGAGCTGCTCATTCGTTCAATCGTTTCTGGCATTGTGGCAGAGAATAGCAATGTTTGTTTATTTTGGGGCAAGGATTCAATAATTTCTTTCACTTGATCGATAAATCCCATGTTCAACATTTCGTCTGCTTCATCAATTACCAAATACTTAATTTTTTCAAGAGGCAATGTTCCTTTGAGAATATGGTCTACTACTCGCCCTGGCGTTCCAACCACGATATGACTTTTTTGTTTTAGCTCTGATTTTTGCTTAATAAAAGAAGATTTTCCGTATACTGCGGTTGCTTTCAGTCGTTTGTACCTACCGATATTAATTAAATCTTCTTGTACTTGTTGAGCTAATTCTCTCGTTGGTTCTAGAACAAGAACTTGAGGTTTATTTTCGATCCAATCTACTTTCTCACAAAGTGGAATACCAAAGCTAGCCGTTTTCCCACTTCCTGTTTGTGACTGTACAAGAGCGTCTGCCCCTTCTAAGACTATTGGTAGAACAGCTTGTTGAACTAACGTAGGTGTCTCATAACCTAAATCTGAAATCGCCTTTAGTATGACCTCGCTTAAAGGGTAGTTAGTAAAAGTTGGTTTATTCATTGCTTCCTCAATTCTTTGATTTAATCTGTTGATTTATGTTGCTCTCTTTATCTATTTTATGAAAAGTACTCAATGTATGATTATTACACATAAAAGCCAAAAATAAAACCCCTGGATAATTAAGGGGTTCACTGTTAATTAATAATAAATTTTTTAGTAGATGATTTATTTTTTGGAGTAACAAATCGCATTAATAGTAGTGTTTTGTAGAAAAATCTCAAAACATAAATGATTATATAAGTCTTGGAACATTCAATTTATTTAACATAAATCTGAGATATAAGTGCCATGATTTTTTGTTTGGCTTCTGCTGCTGTTTGTTCTTGAATAATAATATATCCAAGTCTATCATCAGAACTTTTAGCAGCTCGAACATTTTCAATTGTGCCTTTAGCTACTTCATACCTTGTAATACTCGAATCTTTTAATACTTCATCCAACCCCTGCAACTGAGCAATATTTTTATCTTGATCTGATAAAATATAACCAATTGCTGATGCTAAATTCGCCTCTTTCTTAATAGCTATTGGCTCTCCTAAATATTTTAAAACTGTCTGTTTAAAAATATCGATACCATAAGCATTCTTTATCAAATCAGAAGTAATATTATCTCCCCCTGGTCTACCATTTACCTCTATAATTTTGGGACCTTCACTTGTGTATTTAACTTCCACATGCGCTGGACCATCAGTTAAACCAATTGCATCCAATGCATTTTTAGCAACTGATATAATTTCATCCTTTTGATTATTATATACTGTCGTTGAAAAAATATGAAATTTCTCATATCCATTATTTTTTCTCTTTTCACTTATTAACAACAAAATAAGTGATTGAAAAGACACAAAATTTAAGAGAACTCTGAATCTCAAATAAATACTAAACAAGCTCAAACCAAAAAGTATGACAAATTTAAGCTCTCTGAATGATTTGTCATACATGTGATATCCTACTATTTAATTTTCATTTTTGAATATGAAATTTTTCAATAAGCATAGAAACAAAGTTTAGGTTCTTGATAAAATATAAATGGATAAAATTCCAATCTATGTTTAAATAAAATATTTTTGAATCAGCCTTAATTCAATTCACTTTTATCCATTCTGAACAATCAGATTTTAAGTTAAGCTTTTTTGCATTATGGGCAATTATTCCTATAAAAATTAATACAAATGCTATTTTTTTCAAACGCTTATCCTCCTAATAATTTTTTGATTTTCAAAATGTAATGCACCTAATTAAATCAAATATGATTTATTAAAAATACCCTAGTAATTTTTTAATCTCAAAATATTATTGGCATGAATTGGAGTTACTTTATTTATAGTTTCAGATTTATATCAAACAGAGCTTCTATCTATATTGAGGGATTCTATTTTACAATCTATTTTCCCGCGATTATTTCTTACTTCGTATTTTCCTCCACTTGATTTTATATAAAACGTAAACAAACTCATAGAAAGTGCTAATCCTAAATATTTAATATAGCTTTCCTTAAAACACCATAATTGATATAAAAATTGCTTTTTTATTTCTTTTCTTATGTTGTTAAGTTCATGTATCTCTTTGGGAAGGTAATTCTTTTAATTCCCTTCTATGATATTTTCAATTTCTCAATAGACTCTTTTGCTAACTGTTCTAAAAATTGTCTCTCCCACATTTCTCTAGCCATTGGATCGCCCAGAATTAATTCTATTTATTTTCATGTTCTAATTGAAATAAATCTGCAAGTGACTCATTTTTCAATTCCTTAAGCATTGCCTTTTCTGCAGAAATGAGAAGTGCATTAATGTTCGTCAACATATTCTCAGCCTCTTCTCGGTGGATAAAGTTGTTTGTATCAAAGTTATTGTAAATCTTGAATAGCGGTGATCGACCTTCCACCGCTTCAAAAATTTCATATACGGAAACATCTTTCGGTAATCGCGTCAATGAAAGACCTCCATTTACCCCTTTTTTTGACTCTATAAAACCACCATTTTTTAGTAAGCCAATTAATCGTTTTACACTTGGTACAGGAACATTAAGTCTTTCAGAAATTTGTTTAATCGTCAAATATTGATCTTCCCCTATTTTTGTCTTCAACGCAATATAACTTAGAATTTCCAAAGATTGAGAAAACGCCACAGAATAAGACATTTGAAACCTACTTTCGTTTAAATTTAGATTTAAGACTAATGTTCATCTCTGTGATCTGTTACATAAAGAACATAATATATAACTTAATTTTTCAGACTATTTTTTGATTTTTCAATAAACATCCATCTTAGTCACCCATTATATCATAAGAAAGAAATTTTTTAGCATTATAAGTTACTCCTCTAAATCTCCTACTACAGAAAAAAATCATTATCATAGTTGACTATCACTACCTCCCCATTTGATGGAATATCCATGAATGAATATTTAAAATCAATAGTTTGTAAAAAAGTACTTATTGTTAAACCATGACTCACAACAAGAATTTTATCAAATTTCTTATTTTGACAAAAAATTGCAATTTCTTGGAATGCCTTTTGAATTCTATTACAAATTTCTGTCCATGTTTCTGTTGTTCTTGTCTGGTCTTTACTAACAATATAATCAGCAAGGATATTATAATCTAGACAAAGGTTGCCGCTCTTACTTTCTCCTATAAACGCTTGAATTGTATCATCTATATCCTGATTTTCTAGCGAACCAAAATTCCACTCTCCAAGCTTTTCATTGACATATTGATTAACAAAATCAAACTCCTTTAAAAGGATATCACCAGTTTCTAGCGCGCGATAACTATCACTTGTAAATGAAACATCAAATAATATTCCTCTTCTTTTAAAAATTGTTGCTAGTTCTTCAATATCTCGCCTGCCTTCAGGGGTTAAGTGATCATTAGTCGATCCTTGAATTTTATTTTCAAGATTTACATTTGTCTTACCATGACGAATAATATAAAAATCTATCTTATTCATTTTCATCTTCGTTTCTTTGTTCGAATACAAAAGAAGCAATCGAAATTGCATTTAAAACTTTGGGAAAACCAACATGTGGTACACATTGTATAATTGTTTCAGCAACTTCATTTTCAGTTAAACCCGCATCTAGCGCGCAGGATATATGCAATTTCAGCTGATTAGCTGTATCGCCCTGAGATATCAAGCTAACAATTGTAATCATTTCACGATATTTATCTTCTAATATGTTTCGTCCGCCCAAATCCGCGAAAACGAACTCTAAAATATACTTTCCAATATCTTCAAATTTTTCAGGAAATGATGCGAGAATGGATTTTCCTGATTCTCCAAGCTGTGATTCCATCTTATTAAAACCTTGACTATATCTATCTTCCATTTTTTTCTCCTCCATAATCCATTGTTAGTGCAACTTTACCTTGAGCGTGCTCATTTACTATATAATTAACTGCTTGAACAACATCACTTATCTTATATATTTTGTCAATAAAAGGTGTTATTTTCTCCTCTTCTAATAATTCAACTAATTGATCAATTGTCTCTCGATTATGTCCAAGAACACTAGAAAAAATCTTAACGTTTTTAGATGTTAACGAGTGTAAGATTGAATGAATAATCTGTCTTGCATTACCAACTACTAAATACTGTCCCTCTGGTTTGAGCAGCTTTAGAAACTTTCTAATAGGTTGATTCCCATTCACACTAATAACAACATCAAATAATTGTCCACATCTAAATACATCTTCATTTTGATAACATATTACTTTGTGCACATTAAAAGATTGCACTAGTTTTAAGTTTCGCCTACTACATACAGCTGTTACATTTACACCTTTAGCTTTCAAAATTTGAAGCATATACAGTCCTACTCCTCCCGAAGCACCATAAATCAATACATCGTTACCATGACGAATATTTACTGTTTCAACTGCTCCAAGAGCAGTCAATCCTGAAAGAGGAATAACTGCTGCTTGTTCGTAAGTTAAATAACATGGTTTCATAGCTAGTGTTTTACTTTCACACAAAGCATATTCTGCCCAGCCACCAAATTGCATTGCACCCACTGTGGGACCAAATACTTGATTTCCTATTTGAAAATCTGTAACGCAATTTCCCATTGTCACGATCGTACCTGATACTTCGCCACCAAGTACAGCATTTTTCCCTTGTAAAACATTAATTAGCCTTGCAAAAGTTGATAACTTTGATTGATTAATAAATCTTTCGAAATCAATAATATTCAGCGAAGAGGCTTTAACTTTTACTAAAACTTGATTTTTTTTTGGAGTAGGAATCTTAACGTCAATTGGGTGCAATGCCTCTGATGGATTTGTTCCCCCTTTATAACTAATTGCTCTCATTGGACTTACCATTTTGAAGAACTAAACCAACGACAAATACGATTCCAACAACTATTAAGAATGCAGCCAACAACATTACTCTTCTGAATATATCTGTTATCTCCGTCATATCTGCGGACACAGCTAATCCTAATGCGAGTCCTAGTGCCGCTCCAAATTGTCTAGTTGTATTGTACACCCCAGAAGCTGCTCCTCTAACATTTGTTGATATTCGAGCCATAGAAGAAGAAGTCAGTGGTGTTAAAGCAAGAGCAAATCCTATCCCAAAAGTTAATGTAAACGGAAAAATCAACCAATAATTATCTGTATTTGCAAAAAAGGCTAATCCACAAGCCGAAAGCAAGACAAGAAAAAGTCCTAAAACCAGAACCAATCCATTTCCCAACTTTTGGACAAATTTTCTTACTTGCAGTGCCACAACAAATAGTAAAATTGACATAGGAATCATTCCCAAAGCAGAAATAAAAGCACTATAATGAAGCTGTACTTGCATAAATTGTGGAATATAAAACCAAAAAATAACGCCTGCCGCTGAAAATAGCAATGATCCTATATAAGATCCAACTCTCTCTTTATTCTTAAATATTTCCAAAGGCATTATTGGTTCTTTTACACGTGATTGACTATAAATAAATATTATCCAAATTATAGCTGATATAGTCAACATCCAGAATCTTTGTGAACTCCCACCAATTCCATATGACAAAGAACCCATGGCAAGTACAGAGAGTAGCGTTCCTGTCCAATCTAACTTTCCAGTTTTTTTAGTTGAAGCTACTATTACCTTAACGGCTATAATTCCCATAATAATCGCTAAAGGAGCATTGATGATGAAACCCATCCGCCAAGAAATAAACTCTGCGCAGAAACCACCAAACGCCACACCAACTGCTGCGCCTGCTCCTACAACAGCCGAATAGAACCCAATAGCTTTTTGAAGGTCTTCTCCTTCAAAAGTATCTGTTATCAGAGCAAGACATGTGGGTTGTAGAATTGCTGCACCAATTCCTTGTATTGCTCTAAATCCAATAATCATAGGAGCACTTGTTGACACCCCAACAAGTAAACTACCAGTTGCAAATATTAATAAGCTGGTAATAAAAAAGTTTTTGCGTCCATAGATATCCCCTAATTTTCCGCCTAAAAGCATAAATCCAGCGTAGGTTATAACATACGTTACTTGCACCCATGAAAGTTGACTAGCTGACAAATGTAAATCGGCAGATAATTTAACCGTTCCAGTATATAAGATACCCGTATCAAGAACTGTCAAAAATGCGCCTATTAAAGCAAGCCACATAGTAATAGTTTTTCTATTATTCATATTTTCTCTCCTTCCCAAATCTCATTGTCTGAATCTATTTTTTCCAAAAATTGTTGTGTAATCTCATTTACTGATTTCACCATGTATTTAACACCCGTTTTCTTCATTTCTTCTTCTTGGAACCCCCAAGAATGAATAGCCGGAACCCCAATAAAAGGTACCTTATACTTTTTGGCTTCCTTAGCAACTCTGTCAACATCATCTACAAATAAAGCCTCCTTAAAGTCAATTTTATACATATCTTGAATTATTTCCTTTAATCCTGGTCGAAAATTGTTAGTGCAAACATATTGTTCAAAATAGTCAAGATACGGTTGAAACTCTGAACTAATCTGTTCATAAGCTAACCCCCCGTAACAAATTAGATGAACATCATACTGAGTAAGTCGAGTGATGAAATCAAGTGCTCCCTTTACAATACTTGATTTAGAATAAGTCTCATTTAAATATGAATCTCGTTCCGAAAAATAAAGATCCAGCATCTGCTGAATTGTTGTGTCTTCTGATAGTCTAAATTTTTTCTTTAAATATAATCCTGCACTCTCTCTATTTTGCGAAAAAGCATTCTTTTCAATATCAAGTGTGTAATCAACATTAAATTTTTTAGCAAGTCTGTATAACACAGGGCTAAATGTATCTTCAAGTAGTACACCGTCAATATCAACAGCAATTAGTTTAATAGTTTTCATTATTCTTGTTTCTCCTTTTGATATACGACTAAATAATAACCTAACATGCACAATTGATTACCTTGATACAGCATATAAAAGCAAGTCCCTACTCCTTTTTTTCTATTTGCTATTATTGGAAATGTCTGCACCAATACCTCTTCTTCTCGTTTTACCATTTTAATGTACTTTTTTACTTCTTTTGTTATATAATATGTTGCATCTGACCCAAGCTGTTTGCTCACAGATACTATTCCCGATTGCCGACAGACTTCTCCTAATAGTATTGCCTCTACATGGTCTTCATGAATATGATCTAACTTTATTTCAGATGTGTGAGTAGGATACCCTATAAATAAATCCACATGAGGAACATCATTTAACTCAGTCGCATCAATCATTACATCTTCTTGCTTAGTCTTATGAATCATTTGTTTATGAATCTGAATACGAGGTATTACGTATTCAGATTCATAAGAATCAATGATCGCAGGGATTTTTTCAAGGTTAGACAGTACCAAATCTCTGTTTGAAGTCATTTTTCTGATGTTATAAGAGCTTTTTAACGCCTCAATTCTACTTATCTCATTTCCTGTTATCCCTTCCGTATCAATATCTACTAACCCTTCAAGAACATAGGAAAACAACTGGAATTTTTCATCAGAATCAACATAAATTGTATTCCTATTAACCCGACTTTTACTACCAAATGACAAAACAAACTTTTTCTTACGTGTACACATAAAATCAACTCCTTCCAATAAGTATAATTAAGTTATACCTATTATTCTTATTAAAGTCAAGATTTTTTTTATTTGGACATTTGATAATACGCGAAAAGCATTTCCAACTTGGGTTGTTAACAATTCATTTCCTAGAGTTTCCCAGATAATATGCTGTGTGATGGTGTACGTTAGCGCATTAGGATTTGTTTGATACCCATAATAAGCAATCAAGGCTAAACGATCCTTTTCTGGTATACTCTCAAAACCTGCTCCTGGCTTCGTCACAGGGATGCCATGCTCAATAAAAAATGCTGGATTTTCATCCGCTGTCATCATATTCGATCCTTGCTCTGTCCAATGTATCCCATTGAGTAATTTAGAGTGCCATGTGGATACCGAATCCCCAATCTTATGAAATGACACCTCCGCAGCATATACAGATGATGCAGATGTAATAAAGGGTAGTGCGATTAATATGAACAATAATAATCGATTGATCACTTTATTTACTTTTTTCAATAAAAAAAAGAGCAAGATTTTAGGTTCAAAATCTTGCTCTAGTGTCATGATTCAAGTGTGTGATCCTCACTTGTTTCTGCTATTTAATTTTCCAAATTTTGCAAAAGTCTACTTGTTTTAATTGGTCGATAATCGTACCCAATTTCAGTTAGTAACTCTTCCCAATTTTTATTTGTTCTTCTCATAATCGTATCTTTTCCTGAATTCGGTCATAGATAAGCTTTCTTCTAAATCTAATCGAACAATTTCGTCCTTTAAGCTTGTCAGCAATTCAAAATCTGTTACAAACCTTTTAGAGCCCACTCGTTTATCAAATAAGTGACTTATATCAATCTGTCTTTTCTTAACCGTTGATAAGCTTAGAAGGTTTTTTGCCTGCACGATTTTTTTCATACATTTAAATTGGAGCATCGTTTTGGCATTTTGGGGATCCTTTTTGTCGTCAATTTCCCCTATGATTTCTACCTATTTTCTGACAACACAGGTCGCCAAAACGGGATAATCAAGGACGATCACAGAAAATACCCACGATTTCCTTAAACAAAGTCAAAAGAAAAAGCCCTTGATATCAAGGACTTTCGCACTTTTTTCTTACTCGGGCAATCTAAGAAACACTTATCTTCTAATTTCTTTAATACGAGCTGCTTTACCATGTAATGCACGTAAGTAATAAAGTTTCGCACGACGAACTTTACCATAGCGTACTACTTCGATTTGAGCAACACGTGGTGTGTGTAATGGGAATGTACGTTCCACACCAACACCGTTAGAGATTTTACGTACTGTATAAGTTTCGCTGATACCAGAGCCACGGCGTCCGATAACAACTCCTTCAAATAACTGGATACGTTCGCGAGTTCCTTCGACAACTTTCGCATGAACGCGAACAGTGTCTCCAGGACGAAATGCAGGGATATCCGTACGTAGTTGTTCTTGTGTTAATTCTTGAATTAATGGATTCATTCTTTTTTCTCCTCATTCCAAACATTCTTATGGCGCACTGCCACAGCGGAATATCGTAATAGTTAAGCGCATTGCACTCACTGAAATAGTTTAACACAGCTCTTGTGGAGTGTAAAGGGATTTTTCTTGATAACTTTTACTTATCTTAATTGATCATACATTTATCTAAATATTCTAGTAACTAATTCAATCGTTTCCTCTAAAAAAAACGTTTATGCTAAAATTGATTGTTTTCATCACGAATTTCTTTCAACCATTTTTCTTGTTGTTCCGTTAGTTCTATTTTCTCTAGCATATCTGGTCTTCGTTCTAAGGTTCTTCTTAACGATTCTTTTTGCTGCCATTCATCAATTAATTTATGATTGCCGTTAGTTAACACTTCTGGTACAACCATTCCATTGAACTCTGCCGGACGTGTATACTGTGGGTGCTCCAATAATCCTGTCGAATGCGAGTCAGTTTGGGCAGATAATTTATTTCCTAAGACATCCGGTAATAGACGAACCGTCGCATCAATCATGACCATCGCTCCTAATTCGCCTCCTGTCAATACATAATCGCCCAATGAGACTTCATCAGTAACTAACGAACGGATGCGTTCATCATAGCCTTCATAATGACCACAGATGAAAACTAAATGCTCTTCTTGAGAAAATTCTTCTGCCATCTTTTGGTCAAATTGTTTTCCAGCAGGATCCAGCAGAATTACACGTTTTTTCGTTTCAGGAGATTTTTCTTCTATATTACGCAAATTATCGTAAATTGGCTGAACTTTCAACAACATTCCTGCTCCGCCACCATAGGGATAGTCATCAACTGATTGATGTTTATTGTCTGAATGATCACGAAAATTGGACACATTAATCTCTAATAAGTTTTTATCAACAGCCTTGCCTATAATTGATTCCCCTAAAGGTCCTTCAAACATTCTCGGAAAAAGCGTCAATACATCAATTTTCATCATCAATCAAGCCTTCTGGGATTTCTACACGAACCATACCATTTTCTAAATCAATAGACTTAACAACTGACTCAATGTAAGGAATCAAGATGTCCTTTTTCTTTGGTCGTTGAACGACCCAGACATCATTTGCACCTGGGGAAAGTATTTCTTTGATCTTTCCAAGTTCTGTTTCCTTTTCATCGATCACCGTCAGTCCAATAATTTCGTGATAATAAAACTCATCTTTCGACAACTCACCTAAATCATCTTTTGACACTTTCAAAATGCCCTCACGATATTTTTCAACATCATTAATTGAAAAATGATCTTCGAACGTCACAATATCAAAATTTTTATGTTTTCGATGCGTTCTGATTGTTAGCTCAATAGGTGCTTTTTTTTCTTGAAATAATGTCAAAACCGATCCTTTTTTATAGCGAAGCTCTGGAAAATCTGTTTGAGAAATCACGCGTACTTCTCCTTTTAAGCCTTGAGTATTGACGATTTTCCCAACATTTAAATATTCAGTCACTTAAAACCCTCATTTCAAAATTTTAGTCTTTTACATTTTACCATTTCTACAGACTGAATTCTATTATATATCAACAAAGTGATTGAGACTAAAAATCCCAATCACCCAACTTTTAAATAAATACCGAAATAAAGGCATCGCTTTTATGCATTCACACCCGTTAATGTTCCGTAAATCAAGAATAAATTTAACGCAGTCAATACAATTGCAATAATCCAAGCTAACACTTTCACCCACATAGGATTCGCAAATCGGCCCATAATTTTTTTATCACTTGTATACATTGTTAATGGAATAATCGAAATCGGCAGAGCAATACTTAAAAATACTTGTGTATACAATAGTAAATCTTCAACCGCAGACTCTCTTCCACCATATAGAATAACGCAGATAATTACAGGTACAATTGCGATTAAACGAGTAACGACTCTACGCATCCATAAAGGCATCTTCAAATGAATAAAACCTTCCATCACGATTTGCCCTGATAGAGTTCCTGTAATCGTTGAGTTTTGACCTGACGCAAGTAAAGCAATCGCAAATAATATACTTAAAACAGGACTAGCAATACTCCCTACAATATCAGGATTTTTCAAAGCATCAAACAAGTCAACAAATTTCCCTAAATCACTGTTTGTTCCATAAAATAAAGCGCCACCTAAAATTAGTAGTAAACAATTGACGATAAACGCTACGGTTAATTGAATATTTGAATCCCAAACCGTAAAACGAATTGCTTTTGCTTTTTCATCATCGTCATTTCGATCAAATTTTCGTGCTTGAGCAATTGACGAATGTAAATAAAGATTATGCGGCATAACTGTTGCACCAACAATACCCAACGCTAAAAATAACATAGATTTGTCACTAGCAATTCGAGTATCTGGAATAAATCCGCGTAATACTTCACCAATCTTCGGATCAGCCAACGCTACTTCATAAGCAAAAACAAAAAAGATAACCGCAATTAAACAAGCAACAATTGCTTCGATTTTTCTAAAACCTAGTTTGGTTAAAAGCAACAATAACAAAACATCAAAAGTCGTAATTAAAACCCCGATTAATAATGGAAAACCAAATAGCAATTGCAATGCAACTGCCCCTCCAATGACTTCTGCAATATCTGTCGCCATAATCGCTAGTTCAGTTATAACCCATAAAACAAAGCCTGTCTTTTTACCTGTATGTTCTCTTGTTGCCTGAGCTAAATCTCTTCCTGTTACGATCCCTAATTTAGCTGCCATACTTTGCAAAAGCATCGCGATTAGACTTGAAAGTAAAATTACACTTAGCAAAGCGTACTTATACTCTGCTCCACCTGCAATGGATGTAATCCAATTACCAGGATCCATATATCCTACAGCTACCAACGCACCAGGACCGCTATACGCCATTAATGTACGCCAAAAATTGGCATTTTTTGGCACATCCACAGTATTATTTATTTCTTCCAAACTGGGACCATTTGCATAGTCCAGTAATTTTTCTGTCTCAGATTTTTCTTTTCTCATAACTATCCTTCTTCCAATTATAAATCATCAGGCTCCTATTATTATATTTTTAGGCACACCTTAATCTTTAAATTCTATTATAATCCTCTCATTCTTTCTTGTAAATAAGAAGCCCTTAGATTTTTTTAATTAGGTCTAAAGTAGGATGATTTTAATGGCTATTCTTTATATAATACTTATAACAAGTTTGTTCTTACAACTTTGTTCGTGATTTTCAATAAAAAACAATGGTAAAATAAGTGAAACGCTTTTATACTAAGATTAGTTACTTAAGGAGATGAGACAGATGAGCATCGCACTTTCAAGAAAAATTATCAACTGCATTTCAATTATGGGAATCATAGCGACGATTGCTGTGACAATTTATTTTATTCGCTTAGGTGTTTTTAAAGATGTAGAAGCTTTGAGAGGTTTAGTCGGTGACTCAGTTATTTTAGGTCCTGTCTTGTTTATGCTGATACAAATTATTCAAGTCGTTATACCTATCATACCAGGTGGCATTAGTTGCGCTGCAGGCGTTCTGATTTTCGGTCCATTTGCTGGTTTCATCTACAATTACGTGGGAATTGCCATTGGTTCTGTAATTATTTTCTTGCTCGGACGTCAATACGGAAAACCATTTATTCTTAGTTTAGTGAGTGATAAAACCTATAATAAATATATCGGCTGGCTAGATAACGAAAAACGCTTTGAACGTCTCTTTGCACTAGCTATTTTCCTTCCAATTGCGCCAGATGATGCTCTTTGCTTAATGGCTGGATTAACGAAAATGTCCTTGAAAAAATTTACACTGATTATCATCTTAGCAAAACCCGTCTCCATTTTCTTATACAGTTTAGCATTGATTTATGGCGGTACTTTTTTAAACAGTTTACTGGGCTTTTAAAGCTTTACGATATATAATGATTAATCAATAAGGATAGGATGCAATTGTATCCTATCTTGTTTTATTTTGGTTTTGTAGAGGTGGATTCTGTGATGAACTATTTAAAAAATAGCATTAAAAATATGATTGATTTTTTTGCGGGGACATCGGCTTATTTTCGCGATGTTTTATTAATGCATGGGTTCATGCTTTTTGTTTTACTGCCACTTTTGGCTAGCTCGACTCGTTTTATTTTAAAACAAGGGAATATTGAGTATTTATCTTATGATACACTACCAACAATTTTTGCTAAGCATCCTGGTGTTCTAATTGCTTTGATCTTAGTTTTGCTAGCAATCGTAGTTGCTGTGTTTTTTGAATTTACTTTTTTACTATTAAGCATCTTTTTCATCAAGAAAAAAGAACCAATTTCTCTAACGAATTTACTTAAAGGTACGATTCTACAACTAAAAAAACTTCGATTTAGTACGATTCTTTTTTTTCTATTTTATTTTTTCTTGGTTTTACCGCTCAGTGGTCTAGGGTTCCATTCTGATTTACTAGCAAAAATAAAAATTCCAGCGTTCATTATGGATTTTATCTTCGCTAATCGTGTAACAATCATTGGATTAGTACTCTTAGGTTACTTGTTCTTCTTTTATCTTTCAATACGCTTAATTTTCGCTTTACCTGAGATGATTTTAAGAGACGTTTCTTTTCGTCAAGCCATTAAAGAAAGTTGGGAGTCAACAAAAAATCACTTTTTTAAAATTCTTGGACAGTTTGTCGTAATTGGTGGAAGTATTCTATTGCTTTTTGTTCTTAGCTACACAGTAATTCTCACAGTTCAGGCAATGATTGAATCTGCGTTACCTCAATACGCCCTTGTGAGTGCTGTTATCGCGATGACTCTTTTACAATTCATTTTACTTCTGAACATCGTTTTTTCTACTGTTGGGATTTTTTATATCACAATTGATTATATGGATGATGAAGATTTTTTACCTGATTTACCACAATGGTTTTTTGAGCAACCTAGACAACCTAAAAAAGAGTGGACGGCTTTTAAGATCGGTTCATTTGCGTTTGTTGCTGCTTTATTTGGTATAGGGGTGGGAACATATAATACTAGCTATCTCAGTAATCCGTCCGTTACAGAGCCTCTAACGATATCCCATAGAGGTGTAGACGCATCAAATGGCGTACAAAATACACTTCCCGCCCTTGAAAAAACAAGTGCTGAACATCCTAACTATGTAGAAATGGATATTCAAGAAACGAAAGATAAACAATTTGTGGTTATGCATGATTTTAATATAAAAAAGCTTACAGGTGTTGATAAACGACCAAATCAGTTAACGTTAGCAGAATTAACCAGCTTAACCGTTAAAGAAAACGGTCTACAAGCAAAAATTTGTTCTTTTGACGACTATCTAGATAACGCCAAAAAATTAAAACAAAAACTATTAATAGAGATCAAAACAACAGCACAAGATAGTCCTGATTTAGTTGAACGGTTTACTCAGAAATATCGCAAGACTATCTTATCTGAAAAGCATATTCTTCATACTCTGACATTTAACACAGCCATCCAACTAAAAAAAGAAGAACCAGATTTTTATGTTGGCTATATTCTCCCGTTTAATATTGTAGGTCCACCTGTTGCAAATGTTGATTTCTTTACAATGGAATACACGACCTTAAATAAAAATTTTATCAACGCTGCACATAGTGATGGAAAAAAAGTATACGCATGGACAGTCAATGATTCAGATACAATGACGCGGATGATGTTTTATGGCGTGGATGGTATTATTACCGATGAACTAAAAATGCTAAATAAAACAATTCAAACAGATTTAGATGAACCAACCTATTCAGATAAACTATTTCATTTTGTTATCGGTATTGGTTAAATAAAAAGAAGCGAGTGGAGAAAAGTAATTCATCCCCTTCGCTTCTTTTTTATTTAAGTGCCATTCGTGATTTGCCCTCTTGACACATGTAAAGTAGCGGACAAACATCACATTTTGGACTTCTTGCTAGACAATGATAACGACCAAAGAAAATCATCGTATGGTGGGTTTTAACCCATAATTCTTTAGGAATTTTTCGCATCAATGTCTTCTCCACTTCCATCACATTAGCATCTAATTTACAAATACGAAGTCTCTTTGATACTCGCTCTACATGGGTATCTACAGCAATTGCGGGCTCACCAAAGGCATCTCCCATTACAACATTAGCCGTTTTTCGACCAACACCTGGGAGTGAAACCAATTCTTCTCTAGTTTCAGGCACTCTTCCGTCAAATTGTTCAATTAATTGAGCCGCACAAGCTTTGATATTCTTTGCTTTATTTCGGTACAAGCCGATTGTTTTAATTTTTTGAATGATATCTTCTAAAGGAGCGGCGGCCAAGGCATCCGGTGTTGGATAAGCTGCAAATAAGGCAGGTGTTGCCTTATTTACAGAAACATCTGTTGCTTGAGCACTTAAAATCACAGCAATCAACAACTGAAAAGGACTCTCATGTGTAAGCTCACATTCAGCTTCTGGGAACATGTCATACATGATTTGTATTGCTTCCATCGTTTTCTCTTTTGAGAGCATTTACCTACCTCCTTACTCGCTATCTTCTGGATTCAGCCAATTGTGTAACGTCACTTTTGGAATTGGCTCGTTTGTAGCACCTTGTTGTTCAATTTCTTTTTGGATTAACGCTTGTTTTCGACGTTTTTGATCTTCAGCGACTTGTTCTTTTGTTGTAATATTTTTGCGTTCCCAAGCCAACAAGATACGATCAATATACTTCAAACTGTAGGCTTGATTCAATACCGCTTCCCTTAATGCTAGCCGAATAAGTTCAGGTTGATAATGATCTGTTTCCAACCATTGACCAATCATTTCCAATTCAATTGGAGACAATTGACGACCAAATTCTTTTTCAAAGCTTTGGTAAAGTTGCTTAATCGTTTCTTCTGATGAGAGCACTCGTGCCTTTTCTATTTGTTTTTCCTGTAACAAAGCAATTTTATCAAAAATCGGTAATAAATCATACGTATCCATCATTTGCCCTTGTTGATTTTGCTTTGTTTCAATGATTAAAAATCCCCGTGAAACCAATTGATTCAACAACTGATAAATAACATCTATTGGCTTTTCCATGATTTGACTGATCTCTGCTAAATTAGGAAATAAGTCTCCTTTAGCTTGTGAGCGGAACAATTGTAACCAAAATAAAAATTCATCATCGGCTAATCCAATTTTTTGATAGTTCTCAATTACTAAGTTGGAAACAGTTGTTTCACCAGCCCGTAAATACTCATTGATTGATAACATAACTGCGCCCTGCTTTCTGTTGCTAGATAAACACCATTATTCTTTAATTTTATATACATCATAATAAATTGATTTCATGTAATTAATCAAGTATTGAGGATTCAGTGATTCCCCTGTTGCATCTAAAATCAATTGGTTTGGTTTTCTTGAGGCTCCATACTGATGAATGTGAGTTGTCAACCAATTCTTAATAGGTGAATAATCATCACTTGCTAAAACATCGTTTACATCGATTTCCTTTTCCATCGCATGACACAATTGCGCAGCGTACATGTAGCCTAACGCATAGGATGGGAAATAACCGAAACTACCACCTGACCAATGAATGTCTTGTACGATTCCTTCTAAATCATTCTCAGGACGAATACCCAAGTATTCTTCGTATTTATCATTCCAAATTTGTGGTAAATCATCCATTGATACTTCATCATTGAATATCATTTTTTCAATCTCATAACGAATAATAATATGCAGTGGGTATGTTAGGCTATCTGCTTCGATTCTGACTAAACTAGCTTTTGTTTCTTTTAAGGAGTCATAAAAAGTATTAAAATCGATATCATCAAATGTCCCTTCTGTACATTCTTTGAAAAATGGAAATTGTTTTTGCCAGAATTGTTTATTACTACCAATGATAATTTCATTAAACAAAGACTGAGATTCATGAATTCCCATTGAAGTTCCTGTTGAAAGTGGTGTGTAATCATATTTCGAATCAATACTTTGCTCATAAATTCCATGACCTGCTTCGTGAATTACACCAAACGTTGCCATCGTAAATTTGGTTTCATCCCAACGTGTTGTGATTCTACCATCATTGCGATTTAAAGATAACATAAATGGATGAACTGTATCATCTAAACGACCTCGTGAAAAATCATAGCCTAATTGTTCTACCACGCCTATCACAAATTTTCGTTGCTGCTCTTTGCTTACTTTTCTAGATAAGAAATCTGTTCTAGGTGCTGTTCCTTTTTCAGCAATTACCGTTCTAATTTCCATAATGCCTTCTTTAACTTGAGCAAAGATTTGATCTAATTTTGCCACAGTCAATTCTGGTTCATATTGGTTCAACAATACATCATAATTCGTTTCTTCGTCTTTTTTCCAATAAGCAATAAATTCTTTTAAGAAACCGATAATTGTTTCGATTTCATTTTTCATTTTCCCGAAATCTTTCGCTTTTCTTGCTTGCAACCATGCGTTATGAGCATTTGTCAAGGCTGTAGTATACGCCTGCATCCGCTCTGGCGGGATACTTTGATTTAATTCATAGTTTTCTTTAACTTTAGTATAAACGGCTAAGCCGACTTCTGAGAGCTCTTCCGTGTGTGTATCAAAATAGTTCAATGCTTCCTGAATTTTTGACCCAACACTGCGTTCAAAAGACATACCAGATAAATATCCGACTACTTCTCCCCGAAAAGAACTACTAGCTTCCGGCATTCCCGTTTGACTATCCCATTCAAGCAAACCTAAAGCTTCATTCAATAATTCAATCTCTTTTATTTCTTGTAGAAATTCTTGTTCTTTCATCTTTGTCTCACCTACTCTTCTCTTGGCTTTCTAGGAGGTCTTTCCCCCCAATATTGGAACAAATCCGTACGTAGCGCGCCATTATATAGTTTTCTTTTTTTCGTAGCTTTTGCTCCGTAATATTGTTCGAAGGTTAAGTCACTTGTTAAAATATACTTACTCCATGTTTTTAATGGTCGGAAAACTTCGCCCATTTCTTTATATAGTTTGCGAACAGATTCTTCTTCACCCAAACGTTCACCATATGGCGGATTAGCAACCATTACACCGTATTCTTTCTCTGTTGTAAAGTCTTTTAAAGCTAATTGTTTGAATTCAATCGAATCACCTAAACCAATTTCTTCTGCATTTGCTTTAGCGATCTCAATCATTTTCCCGTTGATATCTGTACCCATAATATCTAATTTAATATCATAGTCTGCTTGTTCATCTGCTTGTGCTCGAACTTTCTCGAAAATACCTTTATCGAACCAATCCCAAGTCTCGCATACAAATTCACGATTAAATCCTGGAGCGATGTTATGACCAATCAAAGCCGCCTCAATACAAATTGTACCAGATCCACAAACAGGATCGTAAAAAGGACGATCTTTACGCCAAGTGGTTAAAGCAACTAAAGCCGCTGCCATATTTTCTTTTAACGGTGCGCCGCCTTTTTCAATTCGATAACCTCGTTTGAATAAACTTGGACCGGTTGTATCGATCGTCAAGGTTACATGGTCTTTTAAAAGAGCAACTTCTAATTGGAAAAATGCCCCTGACTCTGCTAGAGGAACTGTTGCTGGACGATGATACACTTCTCTTAAGCGATTAACAATGGCCTTTTTCGTAATCGACTGGCAATCTGGTGTACTGTATAATTTTGACTTGATCGATTTCCCTGCTACAGGAAATTCTGCATCCATCGGTAAATAATCTTCCCAAGGCAATGCTTTAACTTTTTCAAATAATTCATCAAAACTAAATGCATCAAATTCCCCAACAATGATTTTCACGCGATCAGCGGTTCTCAGCCATAGATTAGCGGTAGCAATCGTCTCCATGTCGCCTTCAAATAGCGCCTTACCATTTTCTACTTCACAAGGAATACCTAAATCCCGCAATTCTTTTCCTACTAATGCTTCTAGCCCGCTTGCAGCCGTTGCGACAAGCTTAAATGTTTTTTCTTTCGTCATTATATCTCCTCTTATTCTTGATATCGTTAAGAACTGATCGTTAATTTATCTCTCATACTTTAAAAAAAGCCTTCACAACAAAGTTGGAAGGTCATCCTGAATACTTGTAATTTTCTGTAAGCCATGTTCTGTATCGAATGCCTCTCAGGGAAAGACATTCGACGGTCATCATCTATCTGCAGAAATATTTCTGCCTCTTCTACTCGTTCATTTCCTTTAGAAGAGTGCCCCTACCATTGTTTGGGTTGCTCGCTCGAGGGGTTTACCGCGTTCCACCAATTCCGTTTCCAAAATTGCTTCGTCACTGTGGCACTTTCAAGGGTACTTTGACATAGCCGAAACCTTAGTCATTTTTCCTGCCGTTACTCCAAAAAGTAAAATCAGCTCGTTAAAAAACAGCAGATCTTACTAGATCTAGTACCTTAGCTTATGATTTCGCTAAGCACGAACACTACAGACATCTCAGTCTGTGCGAGCATGGACTTTCCTCAGCTTGAAAAATTCAAACCGCGATCACCCGAAAATTACAAACTTATTTACTTGATGAATACAGTCAATTAAAATTGACGTGTTTCTGAATGATCAATTTCACGTTCGTAAGGATTGTGTAAACTACTTTCATATGAACTTGAATGACTCATACCTGAAATTGGATTTGAAGCTGGAGTATCATCTAATTTTTTTCCAAATACTTCACGTTCTAAATTAGACAAACGTTTTAGAATATCAAAGTTTGTTACCGCCGCACTCTTAGGCATCTCTTGACTGCTACGAGAAGGCATCGCTTGTTGCACTTTAGATGCTTGATCAAGCTTAGCTAATAAACGATTGTTTTCTTCTTGTAAGGTTAAAATTTCTTTATTGTACGCTTCATAATCTTTGATTACGTTATCTAAAAATTCATCCACTTCAACTGGATCATAGCCACGCATTTTTGTCTTAAATTCTTTTTGTAAAATATCTTTTGGACTGTATACTAAATTTGCCATACTTACACCTCATTATTTTCTTTGATTAGGATAAAAAGTTCATAGTTCAACAGCATTATTGTATCGGAAAATCGTCAGAAAATCAATCAGATTCTTCCTATTCTACCGAGTTTTGTAAATCATCCATTGTTATTAGGCGAATTTCATAAGGAAATTTTTCAGAAAAAAGCTCCGCATCTTTTAAAAAATACTCCGTTTTTCCAGGATATTCTTTATCATAAATCAATAAACTCCCGCCAGAATGCTCCAATAAAAAGCGCGTATGCATTTTTAATTGAGCTGGCGACTTGTATTCTTGATGACTCACTGCATCCACATAATCGGCCAACCGCTCGATTTTTTCTAAATTTGCTTGATTTTTTTCATTCCAATTGCTGCCAAAACCTTTAAATGGATAAATGATTCCTAATTTTAATTCTGGATAATCATTTTTCAATTCTGCCACAACTTCTGCCGCCCAAATCTCTGTTCCAAGATTGCCTGAAACTAAAACCCACTCCAATCCAGTGTCTAAGTAGCCTAAAATTTCTTTTTTTAATACTTTTTTAATAACTTCTATTTTAGGATCATTGTCTTGAAAAGCCCCGATTTCAAAGCTTTTATACCCAGTCACATAAAGTGTTTTTACGTTTTCCATAGACATTCCTTTTCTTTCATAAAGATTTTTTGTTATAATGTTGGCTAGGAGTGTGATAGAAATGGCTTTTCATTATCCTAATGGTACTCCCTATAACCATCATGAAGCACCCACACAAAAAAAACAAGGAAAAAATAAAAAATCAATTCAATTTGGCAAACGAGGAATGGATTTCGAAGAGGAAATCAACAAAAGTAACGTGTATTATTTAAGTCATAACGTAGCTGTCATCCATAAAAAACCCACTCCCGTCCAAATCGTAAAAGTTGATTATCCTAGCCGAAGCGCCGCTGTGATCAAAGAAGCTTATTTTAGGCAAGCTTCTACAACTGATTATAATGGTGTTTACAACGGATATTATCTGGATTTTGAAGCAAAGGAAACTAAGAATAAAACCTCATTTCCTTTTAAAAACTTTCATCAACACCAGATTGACCATATCCAACAATGTTTGGCACAAAAAGGAATTTGCTTTGTTCTATTGTGGTTCTCTTCATTGAATAGATGTTTCTTTTTTAGCGGAGAAGAATTAGTAACCTATTGGTCAGAACAAGAAAACACTGGAAAAAAATCGTTGCCTTTATCTATTATTGAAAAAAATGGAATAGAAATTCAGATTGGAATTGCACCAAGAATTCCATATTTGAATGCAGTTGAGCAACATATTCAATCAAACAAAGGAGTTGCGATTTATGACAACTGATGAAATAGGATCTCGTGCCGCAAGACATGGGCATACATCCACGTCTAATAACACGCTAAATATCCCTTCTAATGGCGAAAAAAAACCAAAGAAAAAAAGAATCTTACTTAAACTTTTTTTAGGCTTAATCCTTCTTGGTGTAATCGGATTGTTAGCTGGTCTAGGTCTTTTCTGGTCCTATGCCAAAAATGCACCAAAATTAGACGATGAAATGTTAAATGCGACTGTGTCGTCTAAACTTTACGATGCAAATAATGAAGTTTTTGAAGACTTAGGTGCTGAAAAACGTGAAATGATCAAACCAACCGAAGTGCCTCAGCTATTGAAAGACGCCGTGGTATCTGTGGAAGACAAACGTTTTTACAAACATAGTGGTGTAGATCCAATTCGAATAATAGGTTCAGCTCTATCAAACTTTAAAACAGGTGGTCTTCAAGGCGGAAGTACATTGACACAACAGCTTATTAAGTTGTCCTACTTTTCTACCAAAGAAAAAGATCAAAACCTCAAGAGAAAAGCACAAGAAGCATGGCTTTCCTTGCAATTGGAAAAAGAGAAATCTAAAGAGGAAATCTTGACTTACTACGTGAATAAAGTATACATGGCTAATGGCTTGTATGGCATGGAAACAGCTGCTCAAACCTATTTTGGTAAACCTTTATCTGAACTTTCGCTTCCACAAACAGCTTTATTAGCAGGGATGCCTCAAGCACCAAATGATTATGATCCTTATACACAGCCGGATACTGCAAAAGACCGACGAGATGTCGTTTTATTTACAATGAAAGAAAATAACAAAATTACCCAACAAGAATACGATGCAGCAAAAGCTACACCTGTAAATGACGGCTTACAGCCCTTACAAACATCGAATGAAAATCGTAAAATCGTCGATAATTACATTAAGCAAGTAATTGATGAAGTCGAAGAAAAAACAGGGAAAAATGTCTATACAGATGGTTTAGAAATCCACACAAATTTAGACATGGCTGCTCAAAAACACCTTTATAATGTCATTAATACAGCTGATTATGTACAATATCCTGATGCTGATTTTCAAGTTGCTTCAACAGTAATTGATGTTAAGACAGGACAAGTTAAAGCTCAAATCGGCGGACGAAATATCCCTGATGATGTGCAATTAGGCGAAAACCTAGCACTCAACGTTCGTAGAGATGTAGGTTCAACAATGAAACCAATCGCCGACTATGGTCCGGCCATTGAAAATTTGAACTACTCCACTGGTCGAATCATGATGGATAAACCAACAACCTATGAAGGAACCAATATACCAGTAACAAACGCTGATATGCAATATTACGGGGCACTTACGATGCGAAAAGCAATCATGTATTCTCGTAATACAACTGCTATCCAAACATTTGATGAAGTTGGCAAAGACAAATCAGCTGAATTTCTTAAAAACTTAGGAATCGAATTCAAGGATATCGTTGCTGCAAATGCTATTTCAAGTAATACAAACAAAATTGATGGAACGAAGTATGGCGTGTCTTCATTGAAATTAGCTGCCGCATATGCCGCTTTTGCAAATATGGGTGTTTATAATAAACCTTATTACGTAAATAAAGTCGTGTATCAAGATGGCTCAGAAGACGATTTCCAACCAGAAAGCAAACGTGTCATGAAAGATTCTACTGCTTATATGATGACAGATATGTTAAAAGACGTTATTACTGGCGGAACAGCCTTTAATGCTGGCGTTCCTGGGTTAATCCAAGCTGGAAAAACTGGAACAGCAAACTATACTGACGATGACCTCACTCGAATGGGTGCCTCTGAATCATCCAGCATTGCTCCTGATAGTACCTTTGTCGGATATACTCCGAACTATGCGGTTTCTGTTTGGACAGGTTATAAAGAACGCTTAACCCCAATTCCTTTTGAATATTGGGGAACAGCATCTGATGTTTATAGAGAAATGATGACCTATCTTTCTGAAAATGTGAGTAATGATGATTGGGTCATGCCTGATAGTGTAATTCGTTCTGGTAGTGAGCTGTATGTTAAAGGTGCATACGAAGAAAATTTATTACCTTCAAACACAGGTGTTATCACTTCTTCTACAGCAGAATCAACAAGTGCTGCTCCAACACAAAGTAGCTCGACGACTGCGACTTCAGAACCAACAGCACCAACTAGCGAACCGGCGACACCGGCTGATCCACCAAAAGAAGAACCATCTAAACCGACGAGCCCACCTGCCGTTGAACAACCTACGAGTAGTGAAGAAACAGTACCTGATTCTAAACCACCCGTGCAAAATAACCCCGCCAGAAGAAATCCTTCTGGCGGATAGAAAAAACGTATAATGCCATTAGATTGGCATTATACGTTTTTTCTAGATTATACTTCTTTATTACTTAATGAAGCTTCAACAAATGCTTTAATTAAATGCTGTGGTCTATTTGGTCGAGAAATTAATTCAGGATGGAATTGACAAGCAACAAAGAATTTTTTCTCAGGTAATTCAACAATCTCAACTAAACGATTGTCTGGTGAAACACCTGAAAAGACTAAGCCGTTTTCTTCAAACAATTGACGATACTTATTGTTAAATTCATAACGGTGTCTGTGACGTTCTTGTACCACTTCTTGTCCTTCATATGCAGCCGCTGTAACACTACCTTTTTTCAACTTACAAGGATATAAACCTAAACGAAGTGTTCCTCCAAGGTTTTCAACATTTTCTTGATCGGACATCAAATCAATGATATTGTTTTGTACATCTGGATTATTTTCAGCAGAACCAGCATCTTCTAATTTCACAACGTTACGAGCAAATTCAACACAAGCCATTTGCATACCTAAACAAATACCTAAGAAAGGGATATCCTTTTCACGAGCATAACGAATCGCTTCTATCTTCCCTTCTACTCCGCGATCGCCAAAACCACCAGGAACTAAAATACCATCCGCTTCTTTTAAAATTCCTTCTACGTTCTCTGGAGTTAACTCTTGGGAATCGATCCAATCAATCGCAATGTCAGAATCAAAAGCAAAACCAGCATGTTTCAATGCTTCAACAACTGAAAGATAGGCATCCGGAAGTTCTACATATTTACCAACCAATGCAATACGGGTCGTCTTTTTCAATCCTAACACTTTTTCTTCCAATGCACGCCATTCTGTCATATCAGCTTCAGGTACATTTAGTTTTAGATGATCACAAACAATTTGATCCATATTTTGAGCCTGCAATGCTAAAGGAATAGAATAAAGTGTCTCTACGTCACGTGATTCAATAACAGCTTCTGGTTCTACATCACAGAACTGAGCTAATTTATTCTTCGTACCTTGAGATACAGGTAATTCTGTACGAACCACTAAAATGTTTGGTTGAATGCCTAAGCTGCGTAATTCTTTTACGCTATGTTGTGTTGGTTTAGTTTTCATTTCACCTGCTGCTTTTAGATAAGGGATCAACGTCGTGTGAATATACATCACATTATCACTACCAACTTCTGCTTTCATTTGGCGTAAAGCTTCTAAAAATGGAAGTGACTCAATATCACCAACCGTCCCACCAACTTCTGTAATAATGATATCCGCATCCGTCATGCTAGCTGCACGCATGATTTTATCTTTGATTTCATTTGTGATATGAGGAATAACCTGTACAGTTGCCCCTAGGTATTCACCTTTACGCTCTTTTCTTAATACTTCTGAATAAATTTTTCCTGTTGTCACATTTGAATATTTATTTAAATTAATATCAATAAAACGTTCATAGTGACCTAAGTCTAAGTCTGTTTCGGCACCATCATCTGTGACAAAAACTTCTCCATGTTGGTAAGGACTCATTGTTCCTGGATCCACATTGATATATGGATCAAATTTTTGAATCGTTACTTTCAAGCCGCGATTTTTTAATAAACGTCCTAAAGATGCTGCGACAATTCCTTTACCGATGGAAGACACTACGCCGCCTGTAACAAAGATATATTTTGTCATAATAGAAAAAAACCCTTTCTTAAAATAGATTTGTAGAGATAAGCAAACAATCAAAAGCTTGTTTTTTAGATTAGTAATAAAAAACAAAAGCTCCCTATCCAAAATGAATAGGGAGCTGGAATTCGTTGTAAACTTCTGACCTTCTTAAAGGTGCCCAAGTAGTATAATACAAGCAAATTTGTTTGAGGTCAAGTGTTTCTATTAGAAGACTTTTGTTTTTTTAGTAAAGTGATAAAACTTCGATCATATAGACAAAAATTTATTCTTTGATATACGCATTTTTGTAAGTACATGTTGCGCCAAAGTTATGATATTCAATCCCTTCAACCCCTGGACGAACCAATTGTCCTCTTGCTTGTTGATACAATGGAATTAATGCAACATCTTCTTCTACTAAAACTTTTTCCGCTTTAATCAGTGTCTCCCAACGTTTCTCGGGATCATTCGCATATTTGTTTGATGCATCATCAATCAACTGATCATACTTTTCGCTACGGTAACTTGTTTTATTTTTGGTACTGACTGAGCTTTCTAGGAATGTCATTGGATCTTGATAATCAGGTCCCCACATACTAACAGAAAGTTCGTAATCGCCTTTTTTCATTAGTTCGATTGAATTATTCAAAGGAACTGTTTTTACATTAATTTTTAAACCTGGTAACGTTTTTTCTAATTGCCCTTGGATAAATTCAGCTACTTTCTTATCGCCATCGCCATCTTTTGATAATAATTCAATGGTTACATCGCCATTCAATTCTTTTTTAGCTTTTTCTAAATATTCCTTTGCTCGTTTTTCGTCAGTTTTAACTAAGTCTCCGGCTTCTTTTCTAAAGTCTTCACCTGTTTCTGGATTTGATACAAAGTCTTTTGGAATGTATCCATAAATATCTTTTGAACCATCTGCTAAAATATTTTCTACTAAACTTTTCTTATCCAATGCATAGGCTACAGCCTTACGAACGTTTTCGTTGGCAAAAATTGATGGGTTGTCATTTCTTTTTTGGTTCATTCTTAAAGAGTACACTTTTGAGCGTTGAATGGCTTGATAATCAGGATTATCTTTATTTTGTTTCGCAAAGTCTCCTGTTAAAATCGCAACATCTAATTCACCTGATTCATACAAATTGAATACTGTATTGGTTTCTTTTAGCACTTCAAAATGAATTTTTTCTGATTTCACTTTGTCTGCATCATAATAGTTTGGATTTTGTACTAAATCCCAAGACATAGATGACTGATCCCAATTCTCCATTAAGAAAGGCCCATTAGAAACGATATTCTCACTAGATGTTCCATACAGCTTGCCTTTTTCCTTCACGAATTTTTCATTTTGCGGGAAGAAAGGTGAAAAAGCTAATAATGAAGTAAAGTAGGTTACTGGTTTTTCCATTTTGATTTCAAGTGTGTAATCATCAAGTGCTTTTACACCTAGTTCATCCGCTGATTTTTCTTCGTTTACAATCTCCGTTCCGTTAAGAATCGTTCCATCCATCAAGAAAAAGTAATTGGCTTGATTTTTCGGATCAGCCATTTTCTTCCAAGCAAAAACAAAATCATTCGCAGTTACGTTGTCTCCATTTGACCATTTCGCATCTTCTCTAAGTTTGATTTTATAGGTTTTACCATCTTCGGAAATTTCCGGCATTTCTTTGGCTACAGCTGGAACAACATTGTCTTTGTCGTCTAATTGATACAATCCTTCAAAAACATTTGATTGTGCATTTACACTTGGTTCATCTTGTGTGAAAATCGTATCCATCGATCCTACTTCTGATGCTTCCATCAAGTTGAGAACCCTTGAAGATTTTTGCCCTTCCGATACATTTTTACTTGTACTATCCTCTGTCTTATTGCTTGCTTTCCCCCCGCAAGCTGAAAGTAATAGCACTGTTGTTGCCAATACAAGACTTTGCTTTAACCCTTTTTTCATACAATCCACCATTTCCTTCTTTATTTATTTATTTGTTACACAAGTTCCTCCATACAAACCAACTCTTGTTTTACGTCTAAGTAAGCATATGGAAGACCTTGGTTTTCATATTCAAATTCGCCCCGTTGATTATCAATTGGATCTGCTCTTAAAAAGCGCTTTGGAGGATTGAAATCTGTTTGTATTTCGCTGTTAGCAGGCATTCTGAAAATGTCTAGATTTCCAAAATAATAATTCCAACGATCTAAATCACCCGTTCTGCGAGCTCCTCCCCCAAAGGATAAATCAGCAAAGACCCAACCGTATGGTGCGACATAAAATTGCGCCCAATCATGACACCCCGTATAATATTGTGATACATACAGGCCTGATTGCCATTTTGCAGGGATCTTTGCCATTCGACATAAGGTAATGAACAAAATTGCTTGAACCCCGCAGTCCCCTTTTAAATTAACAGCAGCATACTCTGAAATGTTCTCAATGGTAAAATACTCTCTCATAAAAGAATAGTTCACTTTTGTTGTAATAAAATCATAAATTTTCCGTGCTTTTTTAATCGGGTTTGTTTCACCAGACAAAATCTCCTCAAGTAGCTGCTCTAAATAAGGTGTAAAGCGAATATGAGGCAACTGTTCACCTAAATCGAACTCCGGCTGTAAATCAGACGCTTTTTCTGGTTCTAATTCAACATAATCAACTTGATTTACATAACGATATTCAACTGAAAAAATCTGATCTTCTTCTAAGATAGTTTCAAAATAAACTGTTCGTTGTGCCTCGTTTTCAGGTGCAATAAACGTTGCTTCTGGTGTCGTCTTTAATATTTGGATGTCAGATACTTGTTTACATTCTTTTGGCAACGGAAGAGACACGCGAACCTTTTCTCCTGGACGTTCATATTCTTTCTTTACTTGTATACTCGTTTTTAAATGAATGCTTACTTTTCTATACCCTTTTTCTTTCATCATTAGAACATTTTGGGTTAGCTCTTGTTTTCTTAAACGATCCACTTCATTGTCTTCTTTAACGATTAATCTAGCTTCATAATTAGCTTGTGTCTTGATCAAATTCATTAAGAAACGACGCTGAAAGTGAACTTGTCCATCTATATAGAGCCAGTCAACTTTCCCATTCTCTTTTAAAGCCGTCAATTCTTCTTCTTGATAGTCTTTAAAGGTTTCTTTCATCATCTTAGTAGCTTCTTCAAAGCCAAAAGGATACTCGTTAATACCCACAATCCGAATGATATCTTGTTCAATTTCTAAGCGTCTTCTCAATGCTTCTGGCAATTCATTTGATAATAAATGTTCGATCAATTTCTTTGCACCAGAAAAATCACCATAATTCTTTAATTTGATAATGTCTTCTGGTAGTGGTACGCTCATATATTTTAAATCATAATACATTTGACATTCTCCTTTCTTACTTGCTCAAACCTAAGCCCGCTTTATTGGATAAAGAGATCATACTCGTTGCTTCTAATCCAACACCTCCAGGAATCGCCACTTCGTTTAAACCAAATGTTGCGTCTAAATCAGCTCTTGTGATATTTTTAGTTGCAGCAGCTAGATGTGCTGCGGCAGTCACTCCTATATTCGTCTCCTCCACCATACAGCCAATCATACATTCCACACCAGCAGCTTCACAGATACTATTTATTTTCAGTGCTTCATGAATCCCTCCGCATTTCATTAATTTGATATTCACAAAATCAACGGCACGTGCTTTGATTAATCGCAATGCATCTTTGGAATTAAAACAGCTTTCATCAGACATGATTGGTGTCGAAACATTATTCGTTACATAAGTCAGTCCTTCAATATCATAATAAGCAACTGGCTGTTCCACGAGTTCAATTTGGTATTGTGCTAGAAGATTGATTGTATTTACGGCCTCTTTTGCTTTCCATCCTTGATTAGCGTCTAAACGTAGCTTTATATCATTCCCAACAGCTTCTCTAATCGCATGTATTCGAGCAACATCTGATTCAACTCCAGTTCCTACTTTGATTTTTAACGTATCAAAACCCTGTGAAACTGCAAGCACCGCTTTTTGAGCCATCCTCTCTGGCGTATCAATGCCAATCGTCATATCTGTTTTAACAGACGATTCAAAACCACCTAAAAGTTTATATAATGGTAAATTCGCTTTTTTCCCAAACAAATCATAACAAGCAATATCAATTGCTGTCTTTGCTGAAGGCGCAAGTGCTGCACTGGCATCCATGATCGAATGAATTTTTTCAGTATCTAACGGATCAACCCCGAGTAATTGCTTTTCAAATAATTGAATACATTCTGTCGTTCCTTTTAAGGTTTCACCTGTAATCAAAATACCGGGTGCTCCTTCGCCATATCCTACGACCCCTTCGTCCGTTTCGATTTCAACAACAGCACTCATTGAATGTTCAATCGTACCAAGCGAAATTGTAATTGGTTCTTTCAACTTTACAGACTTTGGCGCTACATTTACTTTTGTGATTTTCACTTTTTATCCCCCAATAATATTCATTATGAAACAGTGTTTACTTGGACATTTTTTAATCTTTTACAGAAATAGTATATCATCCTTAAAGAGAAAATAAATAGTCTTTTTTTAATTCCTAGTTAAATTTCATTACACAATTTGAATTATTGGTTACAATTTTAAGTTTACTCTATGTAAATGTCAACATATTAATGAGATTTAGATGTGTTTTTTCTAATTGAAATCTAAGTGCTTGTAATTTTGTAATGAATTCGAGATAATATGAATGAAAAAAGGATTCTAAATAAAGGACGGCTGTAAATGGAATTTAGAGAAATCAAAAATTTAAGAAAAGAAAAAAAGATTACCTTAGCAGAACTAGGAGAAAAAACAGGTTACTCTGCTAGTTTCTTATCACAAATTGAACGTGGAACGAATCGTCCCTCTCTGGAAGCACTAAGAAAAATTGCGGACGCATTGGATGTCACAGTTGCTTCCCTGTTAGCTAATGAAGCACCCCAAGTTATTCAAGAAAATGAAACGACTGAACATGGTTACAAAGTCATTCGAAATTCTTCCGGCACGATTTATAACCCGTGGCAGGCAAACTCTACTTATTATGATACTTTGTTCAATTTACCCGTACATACGAATAATATGGTTATCTCAAAAATCTATATAGACGCGCAATCTTCTTCAAGTGGTAGAAAAATCGCTCATAACCTTTGCGAAATAAATTACGTTATTAAAGGTGAGGCTACTATTGAGTTGCAGGACGAAACACTCATCTTACATGAAGGTGATGCAATTTTTCTAGAAGCCTATACTCAACATAATATTATCAATGCCACTGACGATGGATTAATGCTTTTTACTCTGCAATTTTAGATGATCATCTATGTTTGTTAGCTACTATTTCTTTAACATACTCTTATTGAAAAAGATTCTCATTTACAAAGTATTTAAAAAAAGGTATTATATGAAAAGATGTACCTGTTTATGAGCAACTGCGCGCATGCAAGTGTATTTTCTTATACAGGACCACAGCGCTATTATCACAAAGGAGTGGATACAATGACTGAAACAAATCAAGAATGGTCTGCTGAAGAAATTGAAGACATTAAAGAACAAATTTTAACAGCGTTAGAAACAGTTATTGACCCTGAACTAGGGATTGATATTGTTAACTTAGGTTTAATTTATGAAGTTGATTTTGCTCAAAATGGAGATACTGTTGTCAAAATGACCTTGACAACAATGGGTTGTCCATTAGCAGACATCTTAACTGATCAAATTCACGAAGCATTAAAAGAAATTCCGGAAGTAAGGAATCCAGAAGTAAAATTAGTTTGGTATCCTGCTTGGACAACAGATAAAATGTCGCGTTACGCTCGGATTGCTTTAGGAATTCGATAAGCTGATATAACAAGACTTTTATCAATAGAACTTTGTATGATCAGACAATAGCTTCATCATCTTACTTCCAATTGGAAAAATAAAAATACGGTCTTTCAACAATTAGCTTAGTCATAATTGTTGAAAGGCTTTTTTGAATGCTTTCATCCTATAATCTATAATTTTTTATTTAAATCCTAGTTTTTTTGTAATTTTCTGCTCACTTTTTTCAGCTCCACCTCCGCCCATCTATCTCCGAGTCAATTATACAAGACAATAAGTGTTAAGTAAACACAGTTTCGAATTATTTGAATAATATTTTTAAAACAAATAAAAAATAGTGCGACCGGGACATCACTCTGTGAGTCATATCCTAGTCACACCCAAACCAAATAAACGACGGATGGAAAATACTTTTATCTTCTACTTTTTTTCAATACTGCATTCAACATGATAATCCCTGTTACAATTGTGGTTATAGCCTGTAGTAATTTGATTTTGTCGATTCCTTTTGATTTGACAGTCATATTAATCCCTCCTGTTGTCTATAAATCTATCTTACAACTAGATTTATTTCATTTCCAACCTCAAGCTTTAAATCCTTTTGTCACTTTACTACTAAAAAAACAAGCCCGTTAGAAAACGAAAAGCAGTTCCACTCCAAGCTCTGAGTGCAAATAAAAAAAAGCAGAAACCATCCTTTCGGAAATAAGCTTCTGCTTCAACATCGTCTATTCTATTATCTAATCTACTACTGACAATCTAATGCAATTAAATCTTCAAAGCTTTCTCGACGTATGGCTAGTCTATCTTCGCCATTTTCTACAAACACAACTGCAGGTTTTAAATTACGATTGTAATTATTCGCCATTGAATAACCATATGCACCTGTACTTGTAATAGCAAATAAATCACCTGCTTGTACTGGTGGCAGTTCGATTCCTTTTATCAGCACATCACCGGATTCACAATATTTACCAACAATTCTCACTTCTTCGCTAGGCTCTGCACTGATTCGATTAGCTAAAAATCCATCATACTGAGCATCATACAACGCAGGCCTGATGTTATCGCCCATTCCTCCATCTACTGCCACATAATGACGAACCCCTGGAATGCTCTTTTGTGAACCAACAGTATAAATTGTTGTCCCTGCTTCAGCAATAATGCTACGACCTGGCTCTATCCAAATTTCTGGAAAAGAATAATCCAACAATTCGCACTGACCTGTTACAGCATTTACTATCGCTTTTACAAACGCTTCTGGCTCAAGAGGATCATCTGCTTTAGTATATTGGACACCAAAACCGCCCCCCATATTCAAAACATCTACAGAGTAACCAAATGATTGCTTCCATTCATTTAAAATCAACAACATTTTTTCCACAGCTGCTAAAAATCCTTCTGCAGAAAATATTTGAGACCCAATGTGACAATGAGCGCCTTTTAAAACTAAGTGTTCATCAGCCAAAATTCTCTCTAATGCGTCCGTTGCTTGCCCACTGGCCACGTCAAAACCAAATTTAGAATCTACCTGACCTGTTAAAATATAATCATGGGTTTCGGCGTCAACGCCAGGTGTAATACGGAACATAACCTCTTGTTTCTTCCCTTTTTCTTCTAAAATAGCACTTAATAAATCAATTTCGTAAAAATTATCGATAATAATGGTCCCAACACCTTGATCTACGGCAAAAGCTAATTCTTCACTCGTTTTATTATTTCCGTGAAATTCGATATTTTCTGGAGACATCCCACCTTTTATAGCCGTGTAGATTTCACCAGCGGAAACGACATCGCAACCTAGTTCTTCTTCTTCAAGAAGCTTGTACATTGCCAAACAACAAAAAGCTTTACTGGCATAAATAACTTTATTCTTTACTCCTAAAGAGTTAAATGTTTGTTTAAAGCCTCTAGCACGTTGGCGAATATGTTCAACATCATAAACAAATAGCGGTGTACCGTATTTTTCAGCCAAAGCCACAGTATCACATCCACCAATCGTCAAATGTTTTTGTTCATTAAATTTCGCTGTTCCAAATAATAATGGCATCTCTTCACCTTCTTCAATTTGATTTATTAAAAATAATAGCACAAAAATGAAAAACTTCCTATCTCTTTTTCATTTTATTCACAACTATCCAATTACGTATTCAACCACTCTTCATATAAACGTTCACACAACTCTCGTAGACCATCGTTTGCTGGCTGATTTGCAAAAAGGATAATTAAATTTTGATTATTCTGATCACCATAAATCGCTGTATTGTATCCACCTAAACTACCTTCTGAATATTTCATTCCATCAAAATAGATCATTCCTGCTTGATATCCTGCTGTTTTGACATCTGCAAGTTGGTCATACTCTCTTTGTTTAAACAATTGACCATTTGATAATCCTTTAATAAAGGTTAAAAAATCTTCAACAGACATATACATGTTACCAGCACCTAATAAACTAGAAAATAGTTTTTCGCTCGCTGGAAATGGATCCTCTTGAAAATCTTGTTCTATATAATAATACGGCAAGACTTTTGCCTCGCCTTTAGGCAAATTGTCCCAGAAATAAGTGTGTTTTAGTGCTAGCTTATCAATCACCTCTTTTTGAATAACTTCTTTATATGATTGTCCAGCTATTTTCGAAATAATTCCCGCTAAAAGCGTATAGTTTCCATTTGAATAAAAAAATTCTTTATCTTGCGTAACAGTTAGTGTTTTTAAAGCATTATCAATTTGGCTGTCTTCATTAGTCAAAAGAGTCTCAGGCTCTTCTTCAGGCATCATGATACCAGAAGTATGATTAAGCAGCTGTCTGATTGTAATGGTTTTACTGTACTTTATTTCTGGATAAAAGCTAGCCAATGTGGTATTCAATGTAAGCTTCTTCTCTTGAACAAATTTTAAAATAATTGCACCAGTAATTATTTTTTGTAAAGAAGCAATTGGAAAAATAGTGTTTGCTTGATTGGACACTTTTTTATCTGCGTCTGCAAATCCATATCCTTGTTGAAGAAAAATGTTTCCCTGACGAATGAGCAGTGCTGTTCCTTGAAAATGCGCATTTTTGATTTCTTGATCTATCTTTTTTTTCTCATTTGTTTGTGTAGGTATATTCTTTGGATTATCCTCCGACCGATTCAAAAACCAACCACAAAGAAGGATACTACTCAGAGCGATCACGCCAAGCAAACTATACCACTTTAATCGCTTATTCACTTACTTCACTTCTTTCTTACACAGATACTTCAAATTATACCATGTCTTAAAATAAAGCGGACTACTGAAGGTTCGTAAAAAAAGTGAGTGGGACATAACTCTTCGAGTCATATCCCACTCACTTGGAATCCAGATAAACGCTATGAAAAAGCCAGAAATAATAAGTTAGTATCGTATAGTAATTCAGTTATTTTATTTCTAACATTCTTGAGCAATTGCCAAAATCGCCGCTGGAATCCGATATGGAGAACAAGAAATATAATCTACTCCAATTTTCTTTAAAAAGCGAATAGATTGTGGATCTCCCCCAACTTCTCCACAAACACCAATTTTAATGTCCGAATCGACCTGTCTAATTTTATCTACAGCTATTTTCATAAGTTCCCCTACCCCCATTTCATCTATATGCTGAAATGGGTCCTCCTTTAACAAGTGCTTCTCTTGATACGCTCCAATAAATTTGACAGAGTCATCACGGGAAAAGCCATACGTTAATTGCGTCAGATCATTGGTACCAAAACTAAAAAAATCGGCAACTTCTGCAATTTTATCCGCTGTTAAACATGCTCGTGGGATTTCTAACATTGTTCCTATTTTATACGGAACCGATTGACCTTTTTCATCAAAAACCCTTTCAACGACTCGGACTAAACGTTCTCTCAGCCAGCTCATCTCTTCTTGACTGCCGATTAACGGAATCATAATTTCCGGCTCAACAATTTCTTCTATATCCTGTTGAGAGACTTCTATTGCACTTTCAATAATAGCAGCTACTTGCATTTCATAGATTTGGGGAGTAGTCACGGCCAGACGACAGCCACGATGCCCCAGCATTGGATTTTGTTCATGTAATCCATCAATTCTATGATGGATCTGCGCCACAGTCCGTTCAGTCGCTTCAGCTAAATGGATAATTTCCTCTTCCGTTTGTGGTAAAAATTCATGCAGTGGCGGATCTAATAAACGAATCGTGCAGGCCTTTCCTCTCAACAAACAAAACATTATTCGGAAATCTTCTTTTTGAAATTCTTTTAATCGATTTAAAGGTGAAATCAGCGCTTCTTCTTGCTCTGCAAGAATCATTTTACGCATCTCAATGATCCGCTCTTCTCCAAAAAACATATGTTCTGTTCTTGCTAGTCCAACGCCTTGAGCGCCTAATTTCAGAGCTGTTTTGATATCTGCTGGTGTTTCTGCGTTCGCTTTGACATCAATTTTTGCCTCTTCTTTCGCCCAATTAGTAATCGTTTCTAACAATTGCCATTCGTCACCTTCAACGTAAGGAATATCATCTAGGTAGATTGTGCCTGTTGTACCATCAACTGAAATCCGGTCTCCCTGATACACCGTCATTTCTCCGACAGTTGCTTGCTGTAGAAATTCATCAACATAAATCTCTTCACATCCTGCGACACAACATACCCCCATCCCTCTGGCTACCACAGCAGCATGGGAAGTCATACCACCTCTAGAAGTCACAATAGCCTCACTGACCACCATTCCTTCAATATCTTCCGGTGAGGTTTCTTGGCGGATTAAAATGACCTTTTCTCCTTTTTCACTCGCTTTTTTCGCTTGTTCTGCGGTGAAATAGATGTTTCCACTGGCCGCACCTGGACTAGCGGGTAAGCCTTTGGCAAAAATTTTCGCTTGCGCTAATTGTGCAGGTTCAAACACAGGATGAAGTAATTGGGTCACCATTGTTGCATTAATTCGTTGAAGGGCTTCTTTTTTAGTAATGATTCCTTCTTCTACTAATTGAATACAAACTTTAAAAGCAGATTTAGCAGTGCGTTTCCCATTCCTCGTCTGTAAAAGATAAAGTTGTCCGTTCTCGATTGTAAATTCAATATCTTGCATATCCTTGTAGTGTTTTTCCAACAAATGACTTAATTGCAAAAATTTTTGATACACTTCAGGCATCAATACTTCAAGTTCACTGATTGGTTGAGGTGTTCTGATACCGGCAACTACGTCTTCTCCTTGAGCATTTAATAGGAACTCACCAAATATTCCTCTTTCTCCAGTTGCAGGATTTCTCGTAAAGGCAACACCAGTTCCGCTATTGGATCCAAAATTCCCGAAAACCATCTCTTGAATATTAACAGCTGTCCCTAACGAATCTGGAATATCATGCAAGCGACGATAGGTAACTGCTCTGCGATTATTCCAAGAACGAAAAACAGCTTCTATTGATAAAATAAGTTGCTCATGTGGGTTTTGTGGGAATGCTTGATGTGTCACTTCCAAATAAATATTTTTATAAACCGCTACCAATTCTCGCCAATCTTCCGCTTTCATATCAGTATCTGAGCGATATTTTTTCTTTGACTTGTAAAATTCAAGCTGTTCTTCAAATCGATCCTTACCAATACCACAAACAACATCACCAAACATTTGTAAAAGCCTTCTATAACAATCGTAGGCAAACCGGCTATCCCCAGTTTTTTGCGCCAAACCAACCACAGTTTCATCGTTAAGACCTAAGTTTAGAATCGTATCCATCATTCCTGGCATTGAAAATTTTGATCCACTTCTCACTGAAAGTAGTAACGGATTTGTTTGATTGCCAAATCGCTTTTTCGTTCTAACTTCCAAACTGGCAACATGTTCTTGAATTTCTTCATTAAGTTCACTTGAAATACTCTGTTTTTCTTGTAAATAATCTAAACATGCTTTTGTTGTAATTGTAAAACCTGTGGGCACAGGCAAGTTTAATTTTGTCATTTCAGCTAAATTTGCGCCTTTTCCTCCAAGTAAATCCGCTTGTTCTTTACTTCCATTAAAAAAATCAATCACATAATTCACGATAAAACTCTCCTTTTCGCCTTATTAGTGTATCACATTTAACTAAATACGATTATATTGTGTATCACATTTGATGTCAACAGGAAATATAGTACTTTTATTTTACTGTTGATTTATCTTTATAAGAAATATATAATAATTAGTGTGTCACATTTAGAAAGTAGGTCGATAGAATGAAACTTACCTCAAGACAATTGGAGATCATTAAAATCGTGAAGGAAAATGAGCCGATTAGTGGCGATAGTATCGCTAAGACACTTGGCTTAAGCCGTGCCACTTTGAGAAGCGACTTAGCTATTTTGACGATGACCGGTTTGCTTGATGCTAGACCAAAAGTAGGCTATTTTTATACAGGTCAAACAGTAGAGCCTTTACTTTATGAAAAATTATACAAAAAAACTGTTGAAGACATTATGTTACCGCCGATTTTGATTCATCAGAGTACGACTGTTTATGACGCTGTAACAAATCTATTTATGTACGATGTTGGTTCCTTGTACGTCAAAGATGACAACGATGATTTGATTGGTATTTTATCTCGTAAAGATTTATTACGCGCAGCCATCAGCAACCCGAATAGCGAAAAAACACCTGTTGCTATGATCATGAGTCGAATGCCTAATATAGTTACTATTACTCGCGACCGCACTATTTTGGAAGCAGGAGGTTTATTGATTCAACATAGCATTGATACATTACCCGTTGTAGAAAATGACCAACCAAAAAAAGTCATTGGTAAAGTAACCAAAACCAGAATGATGGCTTATTTTATCAACGCAGGTAATGATATTGAGAAAGAAAACTATTAAAAAAAACTTACTATAGAAATTATGTATGAAAAAGAGGAGCCTATATTCATGAAAAACGATAAAATCAAGATTTACCTAGTTTCAGATTCAGTTGGAGAAACAGCACAAAAAATTATTTCAGCCGTATCCGCTCAATACCCAAGCATTGATATGAGTGATGTTCAGCGTTTCCCATTTATCACAGACGAAGAATTATTACAACCGATTTTAAGAGATGCCTTACATGATAAAGCTGTGGTAGTTACAACATTAGTAAACAAAAATTTGGTTAATCTAGTCAAAGAATTCGCCAATCGTACTGGACTACAATTTGTTGATTACATGAGTCCATTAAGTGAAATAGTTGAAGGTACTTTTGGTGTTCAGCCCTTACAAGAGCCAGGGGCGATTCACAAATTAAACGAACAATATTTTAGCCGCGTATCAGCAATTGAATTTGCTGTTCGCTATGACGACGGTAAAGATTCAAAAGGCTTTTTAGAAGCAGACTATGTATTATTAGGTGTTTCCCGTACATCAAAAACACCATTAAGTATGTACATGGCAAACAGAAACCACAAGGTAGCAAATCTACCCTTAATTCCAGAAGTTGCTTTACCTGCTGAACTTGACCAAATCGATCCTAAAAAAATTATTGGCCTGACAACGAGCGTAGAAAGCTTGATGGACATTCGTAAATCTCGCTTACATTCCTTAGGCCTTAAAGAAGATTCCGCTTATACAAATGCCCAACGAATTCAAGAAGAATTGGACTACGCCGATAGCATCTTTAAAAAATATAATGCTCTTGTGATCAATGTAGATAAAAAATCAATCGAAGAAACAACAACGATTATTGAAGATTTAGCGCCGAACAGACGATAAGGAGGTTTTTAAATGAGCACTTTCCAGACAAATGAATTGATTGCTGAGCTCATCAACTTAGAAGCTATTTTAAACCTTCCCAAAGGAACGGAACATTTTATTAGTGACCTACATGGAGAATTCGAAGCATTCAATCATATCTTAAGAAACGGCTCAGGTAGTATTCGTAATAAAATCCACACATTATTCAGTCAAGAGCTTTCCATAGAACAGATGGATGAATTATGTTTTTTGATTTATTATCCCGAAGAAAAAGTCCTGTCACTAAAAAACAAAAAAAACTTATCTCAAGACTGGTGGTTTCAGACAATTGAACATTTATTGGTAATGGCACGCTTTTCTTCTAGTAAATATACTCGTTCTAAAGTTCGAAAAGCATTGCCGACAACCTATGCTTATATATTAGAAGAGTTGATTTACCAATATGATGAAACAACCGATAAAAAAGCCTATTATCGTCAAATCATTAAGAAAATCATCGAATTAGGTGAAGCTGAACGCTTTATCACCGACCTATCTTATTTGATTCAACGTTTTGTTATCGATCATCTACACGTTATCGGAGACATTTATGATCGTGGACCTTCCCCTGATAAAATCATGGATTCACTGATAAATTATCATTCAGTGGATATTCAGTGGGGCAATCACGATATCATTTGGCTTGGCGCTGTCAGTGGTTCAAAAGCTTGTTTAGCTAATGTCTTGAGAATTTGTGCTCGCTATGGCAATCTGGATCTTTTAGAAGACGCATATGGTATTGATCTCGATTCATTAAAATCCTTTAGTCGTAAAACCTATCAGGAAAATCTTCATTTCAAACCGAAAAAAAATCCTTATAGACACCTTTCTACTGCAGAAACAACGGACGCGATGAAAATACAACAAGCGATGGCAATCATTCAAGAAAAACTAGAAGGTCAGATAATTAAACGTCGTCCTGAATTTCAAATGGACCATCGTTTATTGTTAGATAAAATCGAAGTTAACCAAGTCCAGATAGACAATAAGTGCTATCCTTTGGTCAACGGATGCTTTCAAACAGTTAATTGGAATGATCCTTTTCAATTATCCCAAGAAGAAGAAGACATTATTGATGATTTACTGAGACAATTCCAACATTCTGAAAAGCTGAATTATCATATGACCTTTCTCATTGATAAGGGTTCTCTTTATCTTTCATATAATCACAATTTGTTAATTCATGGTTGCATTCCGCTAAATCAAGACGGGACATTTCAAAGTGCTACTTTCAATAAAAAAACGTATGCTGGAAGATCCCTCCTTGATTTTTTTGAAGAAAATATCAAGCAAGCCTTCAGAGAACCTTGGCAAACAGAGAATTTTTCAACAGATATCGTTTGGTATCTGTGGTGTGGAGAACGTTCGTCACTTTTTGGAAAAAAAGCAATGAAAACCTTTGAACGTTACTTTATCAAAGAACAAGAAACCCATGTGGAAGAAAAAAATGCCTATTATGAGTTAAGAAATAACCCTGAAATCTGTCAACGTATCTTAAGTGCCTTCGACTTAAAAAAACCATATGCTCATATTATTAACGGACATACGCCTGTAAAATCGATTGACGGGGAATCGCCCATCAAAGCAGACGGTAAAATGATCGTTATTGATGGCGGTTTTTCAAGGTCTTATCAAAAAGTAACAGGGATTGGAGGCTATACCCTCTTATACAACTCTTTTGGTATGCAACTAGCCGCCCATAAACCGTTCTCAAATAAAGAAGCGGCCATTGACAAAAATGATGATATTGTTTCTACAAGACAAATTGTGGATCGACAAATCACTCGTTTAAAAGTGAAAGATACATCAATCGGTCAAATGCTTCTCAAGGAAACCAACCAACTAAAAAAACAATTAGAAACGCAATCAAATTCGATTTTTTATAGCTAAAAACGACTGATCACCGCCAGCTTATACCTCACCGTGTTTCACAGCAATTTCAACTTTTTTACAAAGAGATTGCTTCTACCGTTTATATAGACTCCAAGTGGGCGGGATATGACTCAAAGAGTTATGTCTCACTCACTTTTGTGTTTTAATCCATCCACACCTCTTAACAAACATTGCAAAATCAATAGAAAAGTGATTAAATAGTTGTTGATCATATTTTTATTGAAAGAGCGATTTATTTTTAAGCCGCTTTTAATCATTCTTTGATATGATTCTTCTATTCACATTTTTACCGAAAGGAACGAAGGTTATTTGGAAAAAAAGAGAATGACTTTATATGGAATGATTTTCTCTATCTGCTTCTTTTTAATTGTATCGTTCTTTTTTTCGACCGATACAATAGATTACGCAACTGAGACTGAATTTAGTCAAAAAAATACCAATTCAAAGAAAATAGAACAGTCGCCAACCGTTGACAGTAAGGAATCTGAACCTAAAAAAAGTCCAGAATTGACTGCTTTTTACAAGAAAATCGAACAGATTATGACTGATGCTGCCAATTCTTTTAAGGGCGAGATCGGCATAACTTATGTTGATTTAACAACTGATAAACAGCTCTCTGTAAATGGGACGAAAGAATTCTATACTGCTAGTACAATCAAAGTACCTCTAGCTATGATGATTGCTGACAAGGTTCAAGCTGGATCTTTAAACTGGGATGATCAACTCACTTATAATGAAGAAAAAGATTATGAAGACGGAACAGGTATTATTATCAACAATATTCAACCGAAATATTCAGTAAGAACACTACAAGAATACAATATTATTTACTCAGACAATATCGCTAAAAATATGTTGTACGATACCTTTGGCGACGATATTAAAGCCAAACAAGCCCTCTATGCTCATTTTCTTCAAAAAGAAACAGAATGGGATGATGCAAAATTTACCTCTGAAGATGCTGCAAAAATTCTTAATATTTTATATAAGGAAAAACCATCAAACTCAGAGTACCAAGCCATCTATGACTATATGAAAAACACTGTTTTCCATGAAAGAATGGATACACCAACAACATCAGGAAAAGTTGCTCATAAAATCGGTTCCTATGGTGGCTATTTACATGATATGGGTATCTTGGAAACAGAGCATCCTTTTATTTTAACGGTTTTTACAAATGGCCCAACAGATGCTGGTATCCCATTTATTTCAACTATAACGGATCAGCTATGGACAACCCAGAGTAACGAATACCCCAAAAAATAGAGTTAAGATAGCATTTTACCTATCTTAACTCTATTTTTTTAAGCATTACTTCCCATGTTCTTGATTTTAATCAAGCGGGTGATTTCGCTACGTTCATTTTCTTCTAGTTTCATTTGAATATAATAAATTGTCTCTTCTAATTGAGGAATTGTCATATACTCTAAAGCATTCACGCGACGCCTAGTTTTCTCAATTTCTTCTGACATCAATTGGCACGTCTTTTCAACTTCTGCTAATTCTAAAAGTTTAGGTAAAATAGTTGAAATCTTTTCAAAAACACTGTCCAATTCAGCATTTGAATTTAAATATCCATAATTTAACGGTGCATCAGCAACTGTTTCGTCATAATGAAAATTCATGACGGGAACTGTAACACTCATAATATTTTTTTCGATTACATCTACAGTTACCTCGTCTGCCGGCACAGCTACTAATTCCTCTATAAACGCTTCGTTTAATGTTGCATTCGCTAAAACAAAACGTGATAAAGCACTCGTTACTTCTTTTTCTACGTCAAGACGCAAAAGATTATTTTTTTTGACCATTAAAATAAAACGCCGCATTAATTCATCTTGTTTGTCTTTTAATAGTTTATGTCCGCGACTGGCTGTGCCTAATTGTTTTTTTAGACGAGAGAGTTCCATTCGAGTGGGGTTTACATTTAAACGCGCCATTATGATCACTCTCCTTCAGTCAAGTATTGATCCAACAGCTCATCTTTGATTCGTTTTAATTCAGTTCTTGGTAACATAGATAATAATTCCCACCCTAAATCTAACGTTTCATCAATAGAACGATTAGCATAAAACCCTTGATTTACGTATTCTTTTTCAAAACGATCTGCAAATTTCGCATAAATTTTATCTACTTCAGACAGTGCCGATTCTCCCAGAACCACAGCTAACTCTTTTGCTTGTTTTCCTTGAGCGTATGCCGCAAATAATTGGTTCATAGTCGGTGCATGATCACCACGGGTCTTCCCTTCACCCGTTCCTTTATCTTTTAATCGAGATAAAGATGGCAATACATCGATTGGAGGTTGGATACCGCTTTTATACAACTCTCTCGATAAAATGATTTGCCCTTCAGTAATATACCCTGTTAAATCGGGAATTGGATGCGTCTTATCATCTTCTGGCATCGTCAAAATCGGAATTTGTGTTACTGATCCTTTCAACCCGCGAATTCGTCCAGCACGTTCATATAAAGTGGCTAAATTAGTATATAAATACCCTGGATAACCACGACGTCCCGGCACTTCTCTACGAGCAGCAGAAATTTCCCGCAATGCTTCACAATAATTCGTCATATCAGTCATAATAACTAAAACATGCATCCCTTTTTCATAAGCGAGATATTCTGCCGCAGTCAAAGCCATTCTTGGCGTTGCAATTCGTTCGATAGCGGGATCATTGGCTAAATTCATAAACATTACTGAACGATCAATTGCTCCTGTTTGACGGAAATCTTCCATGAAAAATTCAGCTTCTTCAAATGTAATACCAATCGCAGCAAACACAACAGCAAACTCTTCCTCACTATTCAATACATTGGCTTGACGAGCAATTTGAGCAGCTAATTCTTTATGAGGTAACCCTGAACCAGAAAATACTGGTAATTTCTGACCTCTAACTAACGTGTTCAAATGATCGATCGCTGATATCCCCGTTTGAATAAATTCATCTGGATAATCTCTGGAAACAGGATTGATTACTTCTCCATTGATATCTACCATTTTTTCAGGTAAAATCTCTGGACCCTTATCTTTTGGTCTACCTAGGCCATCAAAAACTCGACCAACCATGTCTTCTGATACTCCTAGCTCTAGAGGATGACCTAAAAAACGAACTTTTGAGTCTCGGATATTAATCCCGCTAGTTCCTTCAAAAATTTGGACCATTGCCTTATCTCCATTGATCTCTAACACTTGTCCTCGACGGATTTCGCCATTTTGCATCCGAACTTCAATCAGCTCTTCATATTTGACTCCCTCAACTTTTTCAACAATCATCAAGGGACCAACGACTTCATTGATCGTACGATACTCTTTAATCATGAGACATCCCTCCGTCCGCTACAATTTGTTTCAAGGTCAGCTTAATTTCATCAACTAACCCATCTAAGCGCTCAATTTGGTCTTCTGGCACATATTTGCTACGTGCAATTTGATCTCTCAGCTCAACAGTACCATTCATAAGTTCTGACAAATAAGCACCTAAAGCTAACGCTTCTTGTCCTTCCTTGTAAAATGTTAAAATCAAGCGTAGCATTTTATATTGTTTCTCTCTTGAAGTGAATGTATCCACATCATCAAAAGCATTTTGTTGTAAGTAATCTTCACGAATTGATTTAGCGACTTCTAAAGTTAAACGATCTTTATCTGATAAAGAATCAATTCCGACCAAGCGGACAATTTCTTCAAGCTGAGACTCTTCTTGCAAAATCCGCATGCCTTCCATTACCATTTCAGACCAGTTTACTTGTAGCTTTTGGTCAAGAGACTTGCCGACCTCAGATTCATATAATGAATAACTTTGCAACCAGTTAATTGATGGAAAATGACGTTTTTGCGCCAATGTTGCATCCAATCCCCAAAAAACTTTCACCACCCGTAATGTATTTTGAGTGACTGGCTCAGAAATGTCCCCACCCGATGGAGACACCGCACTAATTGCAGTAATACTTCCTTCACGATGATCTTTCCCTAAAGCCACAACTTGTCCCGCACGTTCGTAATACTCTGCTAAACGGCTTCCTAAGTAAGCAGGATATCCTTCATCACCTGGCATCTCTTCTAAACGCCCGCTCATTTCACGCAACGCTTCAGCCCAACGTGAAGTAGAATCTGCCATAATTGCTACAGAATAGCCCATATCACGGAAGTATTCAGCAATTGTGATTCCTGTGTAAATAGAAGCTTCCCGAGCCGCTACGGGCATATTAGACGTATTAGCGATTAATACCGTCCGTTCCATTACAGATTCTCCTGTACTTGGATCAATTAATTCAGGAAATTCATTTAGCACATCTGTCATTTCATTGCCGCGTTCGCCACAACCTACATAGACTACCAAATCAACATCTGCCCATTTAGCAATTTGATGTTGCACAACCGTCTTTCCTGCCCCAAAAGGACCTGGAACGGCTGCTGCTCCACCTTTGGTTACAGGGAAAAACGTATCAATGACACGTTGACCTGTTAACAATGGCACATCTGGATTTAGTTTTTCATAAATCGGACGCCCACGACGTACTGGCCATTTTTGCATCATTGTAAATTCTTGCTCACCTGTTGCTGTTTCAATAATGTAAATTGTTTCTTCTATGGTAAACTCGCCTTTTTTAACTTCTTTCACAGTCCCACTGACACCATAAGGAACCATGATTTTATGAGGTATTACTTTCGTTTCTTGAACAAGTCCGATAATATCTCCTGCTGACACTTCATCGCCTAGTGAAACAGTTGGCTCAAATAACCATTTTTTATCTCTATCCAACGCAGGAATTTGAACTCCTCTACTTAAAAAATTGCTTTCAGTTACTTCTGCAAATGTATCTAACGGACGTTGAATCCCATCAAACATCTCAGAAATTAACCCCGGAGCCAACTCAACTGATAACGCTTCTCCTGTTGTAACAACCGGCTCCCCCGGTCCAATTCCTGTTGTTTCTTCATATACTTGAATAGATGCGACATCGCCCCGCATCTCAATAATTTCTCCAATAACACCTAGATCACCAACGTGACAAATATCCTGAATACTTGCATCAGACATATTCTCCGCCATAACCAAAGGACCGGATACTTTAATAATTCTACCAGTTTGCAAAATCATTCCTCCTATTCCAAAAAGCTGAGCAGGCTCGCTTAATTCCGAACGAAAAATAGAAAAATATGTCTGAGTCGGTCTTCGACTCCGCTTATTTTTTCTTTTTTCCGAGGAATTAGCCTGTAAAGCTAGACTACACAAAAAGCTGAGCAGGCTCGTTTGATTCCGATAGAAAAATAGAAAAATATGTCTGAGTCGGTCTTCGACTCCGCTTATTTTTTCTTTTTTCCGAGGAATTAGCCTGTAAAGCTAGACTACACAAAAAGCTGAGCAGGCTCGTTTGATTCCGAACGAAAAATAGAAAAATATGTCTGAGTCGGTCTTCGACTCCGCTTATTTTTTCTTTTTTCCGAGGAATTAGCCTGTGAAGCTGGATTACATAAATACCTATTTCAATTACTTATAAAATATTTTGTCCAACAGCTCTTTCTACGTTATCCTGAATTTCTTTCAATCCAATCCCTTTCGTACCATTATGGCTTGGTATCAAGATAATCGCAGGTGTTACTTCACTTTTATAACGTTCGATTGTTTCTGTAGCTAATACTGATGCATCCTCTGTAATAAAAATCACACCAAATTGATTTTTTGCCATTGACTCAATCGTTTCTCTCACTTGTTTTGCAGAAATGGCATAGACGACCTCAAAACCAAAAAACTTAAACGGCATAACAGAATCCCTATCACCAATCACACCAATTTTATGTGCCATCTGTTATCCGCATCCTTTCTCTAATAACTTCTACAGGGAAATTACTTCGCTTCCCGACTAAAATCAAACGCAAATTTTTCCATTCAACTTCTTTCGCATTCAAAAAGGCAAGTAACGGTAAGGGACCAAAAGCAACAACTTTTGCTTTCTCATACATCCTGGTTAGATAGTCATCTTTAATTTTTTCAAAAATAACCAAATCAAGTTCTTTCGTTTCCGGTGAAACACTTGATCCAACAAGTCTACCGTAAGTCGTTGTCAATACAAAATCGGTAAATGTAGCTAATGATTGTCCTGTATAAGCTAAAAACTGCTCTTTAGGAATACTTCCTGAACTTGATAATACCGTAGATAAAAAGTTTTCGTGTTGCTCTTGAATAATCCCTCTGGCCATAGTTGAAATGTTAGTCAAATCAATAAAAGCCATTACTTCATTCAAGATATCTTGGTTCCCTAACTTTTCAGCTAACTGTCGTTGATAGGTTAAAAAACTTCGATCATACATAATATCAATTGCCTGGAGTAAATTAGATTCTTGTAAATAATCTAACACCTCATTAATTGCAGTCATTAGAAATTCAGGTAGTTCTGTAGACATTCGAGTATGGATAGCACTCTTAACAGTCTCCAAGGAATAACAACCATCGTAAATAAACAAATATTCTAACTCTTTGCCAGTCACTTCTGCTTTCGTTAACACTTTTAAATTATGAAAAGTCAATCGTGATGTATAAATCGTTACAACTTCAGGCTCTGGTGCCATTTCATACAGCCATTCGTATAATTTTCCTTTTTCATTTGCATAGATATATTCAAAACGCTCAACGAAATCATCAAGCATGTAATTGCCATAAACAGTGTTCTTCAAACTATCTTTCAGTTCTTCTATGCTTTTAGCATGTAATAGTTGCTCATACTGAGTATTACTCAAAAGCTCTGTTTCTTTCAGACGAATCAAAGGATTGATTTGATTGTACGCAGTTTCTTTCATCATGATCCTCCTATCATAAAAAATGGAGCAAACCGCTTTGCTTTTCAAAAATTGTCAAAGCGGCTACATTGTTGCACTTAGTTAAACAACATTTCTGCGATATGAAAGCTCTCTATTTTCTTTACTTCCTGAACCAAAATTGGAAATAAAAAGTTATACTCAATCCCAGCTTTAGCTACAACAAAACCTCCGACACCAGCGATTGTTTCACTTGCCAGCACAAGTCTAATTTGCTCAGTTGAGTGCTCTGATAGCCATTGTTCAGTGAGTTTTTCTTTTGAAAACTCACCTAATCGTATGATTGCTTCTCCTTCGAACGGCAACTGCGCAATAATTTGTTGTGCAAAGTTTTGAAATTCAACTTCAGTCCAGTGGTTCATGCGTTCAATTGATTCAGAAAACAGTTGTTCCAGATAGCCTTGTTTTTTATTCAATGTCGCTTGCTTGATTTCTAGTTGTTGACGATTTTGCTTTTGTTTAAACGCTTTATCGGCTTGTACTTCATTTTTTTTGATCATCGTACTCTCTTGCAAAAAAAGCGCCTCTTCTTGTTCTTGAAATTCCTGATCAATACGTTGGGTTTCAGTTTGTTGTAATGCTTCAACTTCGGCTTGACCTTTTTCTAGAATTTGTTCGACAATTTTTTCAATTGCATCCATATTTTTCCTCCTGTTACTTCACATTTAGTACAAGTAAAAATGAGATAACAAACCCAAGAATCGCATATGTTTCAACCATTGCAGCGTAGATGATTCCTTTAGTTGCATGTTCTGGTTTTTTCGCCAAAATCTGAATACCAGCCGCCGCTACACGTCCTTGAGCGATTCCGGAAAAAAGACCTGCGAAGGCAATTGGCAGTGATGCAACAAAATAATCCATTCCCTGAACCATTGACATACTATTGTCCAAGTTGATAAAAATCAAAAAGGCAATAACGAATCCATACAAGCCTTGTGTACCTGGAAGTAATTGTAAAATCAACGCTTGACCAAATTTTTCAGGCTGTTCTGTTGTTAGTGCCGCCGCTGCCTCACCAGTAAAGCCTACTCCTTTAGCTGAGCCAATCCCAGCTAAAATTGTTGCCATTGCCATTCCTAAAACTGCAAAAATAATTCCACCATTGTTGTTAATTAAATAATCAATCATACTCTTATTCCTCCACTATTTTTTGACTTTTGATTTTTTTTCAATATTCATGTATTTCTCTTCCGTTTTTAACGGCTGAAACGCGCGACCGCCACCAGTATAAAATTTTCCGAAGAACTCTACATACTGCAATCGAGCACCATGAACATAAGCACTCAACAAGCTTAAAAAGAGATTCAACGCATGTAAGGCAACAATCAACACTATTCCGACTGTAAAACGAGCTACTGGCGGCATAAATGCTACTAGCATATTAAAAGCCGCAGCAATACTTCCACCCGAAATTCCTAGAGCCATCAAACGCGTATAACTTACTAAATCGCCAATATAGCCCGTTAAACCATACAAACCATACAATCCTTTGGCCAATCCTTTTACTTTAGATTTTGTTTGGAAAATAGGAACGATAACAATCGAAACCGCTGAAATCACAGAAACAATCACACCAGCCATAACAACACCATCATTATCAAGAATTAACATCCCTAACACAGCAATCAAAATCCCGACTAGCAACCCTTGCCAAGCGAAACTTTCACCAATACTTTCTAAATAACGCTTACGCTTGGTTAATTCGATGCCATTGACCATCAAACCAGTCATTAATTGGATAAATCCAAAAATAACAGACAGGATTAAAATTGTATTGACATCTTCTGTCGTTGATAAGATAGGAAATGGTAAGTTGATACCACCGATAGATGCAGGCAATGATGCACCAAAAAATGAACCATATATAAAACCCCATATAATTGTGGGAAAAGATAAAATCAAAAAGAAATCTGCAAAACGTTTCATCTCTCTTGGCAAAACGATTAATTTACGAGCCAGAAATGCACCAAGAAGCATCAACACACCATAACCTATATCAGCTACCATCATACCGAAAAATACCATATAAAAAGGAGTCATAATCGGTGTTGGATCAATTTCATCATATTTTGGTAAACTATACATTTCAGTCAACATTTCAAAAGGCGCTACTAAACTATTGTTTTTCAACTTAACAGGAATATCTTTTTTAATCTCTTCATCGGATGGCTGATCAAACGCCACATAGACTTCACTTTCAAGATGTTCTTCTTGCAACGCTAACGTTAGTGCAGCTTTTTCGTCAACTGGAATCCATCCTTGCATCAAAACAAAATAAGAAGTATTCAATAAATGTTTTTTAGCGGCTTCTCTGTGAATGTATGCATAGGTCATTTCTTCCGCTTGATATAACTCTGTTAAATAATTTCTAACAGTAGATAAACGTGTCTTCAACTCTTTTTCTTCTTCTACTAACTGCACAAGTTCGGATTTGTTTTTAAGATATGCCTCTTTAGGTAACACATCATATGGATAGTCAAAGGGTTGAAAACTATATCGCGCTGTCACCTCTGTTACAGCCATCTGTTGGCTTTTTAGATAAATCAAACTGTAATAAACGTGATTTGGGCTATGATAGATTTCTTCTACATAGACGGAATCCACATTTTTCATATCAGACAAAAAAACAGTCTGATTCGCTGTATTGATTGTACCTAATAAAATAGCTGTTGTTTCTAAGGAATTATTTCGTGGAACAATATCTAAATACTGCCAACGTGTCAGCCATTCTTCTTTGGCGTGTAACTCTTTTCGTGTTGATTCAATGAGCGTTAACTCTTTTTTTAAGGTAGCTATTTCGCTTAAATAGCGGTTAATAGTTTGTTCATCAAATGATTCTTCAAGCAAAGACAATGTAGATACTTGTCTTTTTAACGATTTCTTTTTAGCATTACTCGGCGCATATCGTTCTATAAAAATAAGCGCTTCTTGAATCTCTGTAAGCATTGTTTGATAGCGTTTCTTTTTTGTATTATCCATTGGCATCATTGTTGAAGAAAAGTGTTCTTTTACATAAGAGCTATCTACATTCGAATGAAAAAAATCTTTGATCTCGATTGTTTGCAAGCCTTGAATCAGCTGAAGAATGTTCTCTTCTTTTTCTGCAGCGGCAATAATCGTCATTTTTTCCATTTTATTGACTGCCATAGATTTCTTTCACCCTTTCTATTACGTGATCAATCATTGTTTCTTTGTTCTTTTGATATTTTTCTCTAAACTCTTGGTCTTGATTCTTCGCATCCTTGAGCAAAATTTCTTTTTCTTTTTGGAGTTCGTCTGTCCTTTTCATTTCAAATTCGTGAAGGAATGTCGTTACTTTTTCTTGACTGTCTTCTTGTTGCTTCTTAAGACTTGCTGACTTTTTTTGTTCGTAGGCAATCAATTCTTCTCTTGTTTTTTGTCTCATTGATTCAACTTTTTCCTCAGCTTCACGAATTCGATCTAACGCTTCTAAAACCATTTCTTCACCCCTGTCATTTCCATAATAGGTACCTATTGTTAGTATAACCTAAAGAGTATTTCAAACATATTTTTAGACATTTAAAAAAGGAATATATCATGTTTTTAGAAATCAAAAACATAAGCTATCCCTATTACTCTTTACAAATAAAAAATAAAAAAGGACGTAAGTTCAAAAAATCGTTCTTCTCACCCCTTGAAGAACCCGATCCTTGAAGCTTTCGCCCAACCATTATTATTAATATAAAATTATTTTAGCAAAATTCCAGCTAAATTACAACAAATATTAAGTGTTCACTTACTTGATCCTTCCTGTTCATCTTATCCTTTTTGAACAAAAAAACCTATCTTCTCTAGAAGATAGGCAAGGAGTTTTACTCATGAGAGTAAATGAAAAAAAGTTTATTGTTAGGATACGTTCATATTACTCTCCCGTTTTGACTTTTACAAATGATATGCACAAGTATTTTTCTTTTTTAACTCAAAAGAAAAATGCTTCTAATTCATATGGAATTTGGCTAACTCGTTCAACAATCGTCTCTTTCCACACGTCTGTAAACCAATCGTATTGAATTTGATTGATAATGCTTTTTTTCACCTCTGTAAGCATTGATTCATTATCAATCTCGCCGTCATAAAATGTTCCTAACAAGGCAATCATTTTTGTATTACTATGTTGTTGAAAGCGATAAATACGTCCCTTTTCTATGTAATAAAACCAATGATTGATAACAACTACAAATCGCTCATCCTTATTTTCTAGCAATAGGGTAAACATTTTAGTGGTGATTTTCTTCATGTGCTTTCTCCTTTGATTTTCGCTCGTTTTATCATAGCAAACTATTAAAAGATAAACAATATTCATCCAACTTCTGCTACCATTGACTTTATTATGCTATCCACACAGTATTTAAAGGGATAAAATCTTTATGTTTAAAATTGAGCACTTTTTGATATAATAAAAAAGAACACTTAGTATTTTATCAAATTGGAGGATAAACAATGGCGCAAAACTTAATCAAAATAACCACAAGTTTTCACAACACTTGGCTGATCGACCTAAAACAAGATTCGTTTTCTGAAAAAAATGATATTTTATTTGGCGATACATTGAGACTCTCTATTTCCAAAAATGATTCCTATTTTTTTTCAGAAGCAGTCCCTTTAACATATAACAAAGAGGTCTTATCTAAAGAACCCCCTACTGAAAATGACATTCTATTTTTTAATTATATGAAACTTGTCCAAGAAAAAATGTTTTCAAAAGCCTTGGCCACTAAATACGCCATAGAAGAATATGTACTTTCTGAGGATTTAAAAGAGTAGCGTGAGCAAAACAAATAACAGCCTCTGATTTACTTCATTCAACAGGAAAAGTAAATCAGAAGCTATTATTTCGCACTTTTTTTTGTTACGCACTTTTTACTAATACATTTTAGTTTTTTTTAGTTAAATTGTTTGTTTACAAGAATTGTTTTGATTATTTAAAATCAAAGAAAAAATACACTTTTAGCCTCCAGCACAAATGACATAGACACTAATAGCTCCTGATACTAACGCCAAAAAAGAAACCATTCAAAACACCTCCTACTTAATTTTCAAAAAAACCAGTGTTTGCAAACAAATAATTTTCCTTAAGTAAAGAATAACAAACAAAGTTGAAAATGGAAAGTAAAAAATTTTCAAAATGCGAAATTAGCATGTAAAACATAAAAATATCACAATTTTTTATAAAAAAAAGCAATTAAAGACTAATGTTATGCTATAATCGCATAACAAAGGAGGGAAACCCTTGAATATCATAGATACTTTACGTTTTTTTAGATTGAAACTAAAACTCACACAAAAAGAAATGATGCCTGATTATACGGATCCATCAACATATTCAAAAATCGAAAGTCACCGACGTTCCTTGAAAGTAAGTGAACTAGAAGAAATACTGAGCCATATATCTATCAATACTGAAGAATTTTTCAATTTCGCAACTTTTGATAAAGAACAACAAAACTTTAGAAAATACTTTTATTATTGTGCTAATCATTTAGAAAATAAAAGTACTAAGCAAAAATTACTAAGCTATTATTTTTCACTAGTAAGTAAAGAAAAAAAAACATTGCGAGAATTATCAAATTACATCGCAATTAAGAATTTTTTCCATATACATTGGCATGAAGTTGACGAAATTACTCCAGAAGAAATTACCACTACTTTAAACGAACTATTAAATAAATCGTTTTATCTTCAATACGATTATGTTATTACAAGTAATCTTATTCGCTTTCTCAACGCTAAAGAAGCTGATTTGCTTATTGCCAAAATGTTTCCAATTAAATTTGAAGAGCAACGAGATTTCACTACGAAGAAATTCGCTCTTAATATCCTAATTAATCTAATTTCTTTAAAGTTATATGCTAAAGATTACGATGGTGCGGAAAAAATGATTAAATTGGCAAAAAAACAAGATAAACAAAATGAAAATTATCATTTTAAATTGAACTTACAATATCTAAATAATCTTTTAAACTATCTTCTTGAGGGTGAACCAATTTATATGGAGCGCGTTTATGACTTTATTCATCTATTAGAAAACGCTGGAGATATTGCTCATGCAAACAATGTAAAAAAAGAAGTAAAGATGTTGACCCATGAAAGAGATAGCGAAAAAATGCTGAAAAACTATACAGTTGGATTATTAAAAGAAAGTTAATCCTTATTAAACATCCATAAAACAAGAATATCCCACCTTTCTCAAGGTGGGATAAGGAGTATTACTCAAAGTGAGTAAAATGAAAATACTGTTAGGGTACATTTATAATACTACATATTGTAATTAATATCAACCCTTAAGTTCGAGCGTTTTTATTTACTCAAATCTTATATAAAAACATCTTCCTTTTTTTGCTGGGCTTAGCTTACCTATTCCTCATCTCATCCTTTAATTTAATGGTTTATTCTTCTAGTTTGTATCTATTATTATTGTTCCCTAGCCCCCATTATCTTACCTTATCCAAATACCTCATTTTCTGGTAAAATAAAGAAAATGATATGATCTAGGAGTAATAACGTGAAAACTAACATAACCAAAGCACCCTTCGTTATAGTAACGATTTTATTAGGAATCAGTCTCGTTTCAATCTTTCCTTATTTCTTAAATGATTCCATTTTTAGCCAAGACGATCTTCTCTTCCATCGAACAAGACTGGAAAGTTATTACCAAGCAGTAAAGCATTTGAATTTTTTCCCAAGAGTATTTCAAAATATGGGGTTAAACTTTGGTTATGCCGCAGATTTATTTTATCCATCAATTCTACTATTCCCTTTTGCTTTATTTAGAATCATTGGCATCGACTTTGTTGCCTCTTATTATTTGTACCAGCTACTAATTAGCTTCATTACTGCAAGCACTGCATATTATTTTATGTATTCAATCAAACAGTCAAATAAAATGGCTCTTTTATTTTCTTGTTTTTATACATTGTCTACCTATCGTTTGATCGATCAATCTGTAAGAGCTGCGCTTGGAGAAACCTTGGCATTTAGCATTTTGCCATTATTAGTATTAAGTATCTACTCAATTTTTTATACAAATACACAGAGGTGGCAATTACTAGGCATCAGCATGAGTTTACTCATCGCGAGTCATTTAATCACAGCTTTGTATTCCTTTATATTTCTCGTGGCTTTCATCTTAATTCAATGGAAAAAATGTCAATGGGCTCAAATTCAAAATTTACTCAAATCAGGAGCTTTGGCTATTGGATTATCCGCATGGTTTCTGTTGCCTTATTTTGAACAGGTTTATCATACAATATTTAATTTTAGCAAAGTACAATTATGGGCTACTGGGTTGAATTTTAGTTTAGGAGACTTGTTTGTAAACAGTCTTTCTTCAATGAGTGCTCCTTTCACAGATTTAAAACCAAATATAGGTTTACTGTTGCTCGGAACAGTGGTGATTGCTTTGTGTTGCTATCCTAAACTGACGCCTACCAATAAAAAACTTACTCTATTAGCTATCTGTTCAATAGGACTTGCTACAAACATTTTCCCATGGGCACTGTTTAAAGTATCTATATTAGCAACAATTCAATTTCCCTGGAGATTGTTACTGTTTACGTCTTTTTTCACTAGTTTGCTTGCCGTTTGTCTAATGGAGCAGTTTCACTTACTTTCTACTAAAAATGTTCTTATATTGCTTGGACTATCGAGTTTTCTAACGCTTAGTTTTAATATGAATAATATAGAAAAAAGTATGGTCCAAAACAACCTAACTGTTACGAATAAAAATGTGACTAGTTTCTATGAATCTGAGATTGGTCATGGAAAAGAATACCTAGTAAAAGATACCGATTTCAAGAAATATTTTAGCTCTCCTACACTATTTCTTGACGGCGTTCCTTATGAAAATTCACCAAGTCAAACGTTGACAAAATATAACTATGACCAATATATTTTGCGTACAAATGGGACGCAAGAAGTGCAACTCCCTAAATTTTATTACATCGGTTACGAGGTTAAAGACAACCAGAAAGTGATTCAATACTATAACAAAGATGGCGTAGTGGCAGTCAAACTGCCAAAAGGAATTCACACAGTGACTATTTCTTATAAAAAAACAACTATCCAAAAACTATCTACTCTTTTTTCACTCTTATTAGCTGGTTTTCTTATTTTAAATAGATGGATTCGAAGAAATCAACTTTCTGATAAATAATGTTGATTAGATAACAAAAAAAGATCATTCATTAGAGAAAATATATCTCAATGATGATCTTTTTTGAACGCTACTAACTTTTTAGACGATTGGATTTTTACTTAATGACCAGTACCAAATATATTGACTAAAACCGTACCAATAATGATAAATCCAATGCCGATAATGGTTGGCAGATTGATTTGTTCTTTCCAATAAATGACAGAAAAAAGGGTAATCAAAATGATACCTACCGCTCCCCATAATGCATACGCTACATTTAGCGGAATATATGTGATTGCTTTAGATAAACTATAAAAACAAACGATATATACAATCAAACATTCTAGCGATGGTAAAAGTTTGCTAAATCCATCTGTTGCCTTTAATAAATTGGTCGCTATGACTTCGCTTATTATTGCAATAACCAGATATACATATCCTAACATTTGAATTTTCCTCCTCGTTATACCTACGTTATTATATCAGAATTTAAGAGTCATAGAGCACTAAACGACCAAGAAAAACTCTTTTACCCATGCAGATTTTTAGAAAAACTAAAAGATCGTTCTAATATTTTGATTTTCCATTCTTTTTACGTTAGAATATACCTCATGAAAATATTTAAAAAACAAAAAAAACATCTCATTTATCGCTATTCTTGTTTACTATGTAAGTACTCATTTGTCTTGACTTATCATCCAGGAGAAAAAGTTGCCTGTCCAATGTGCCAAAGTAACTCTCTTGTTCAGATAGAATTATAGAGATATTTACTTCATTCCAAAGTAGCGAAACAAACCTGATCGGACTAACACGGACAGGTTTGTTTTTTTTATGAATAATACATACTTATTAATTAAAATAACAACATTTTTTATAAAGTAATAAAAAAAGACCTGTCCTTTGGATTAACTATTTACATACTATTCCTTATTTTTGATTCACACAGGCTCTAAATTAGTTGTATTCAGTGTAAAAAAATTATGAACTTTTATCTTTTAGACAAGTATCTTATGCTAGACAAACAGAACTAACGTTCGTATAATAAATTCACATCATAATTCTATTTTGAGGTGAACATTATGAAATTTGACTATAACAAAGAAGATCGCAGAGATGTCTTGTGTATTGATGTTAAATCATTTTATGCATCAGTTGAATGTGTACAAAGAGGACTTCATCCTTTGAGAGAAATGCTTGTTGTAATGAGTCACTCAGAAAATACCAGTGGTCTTGTCCTAGCTTCCTCACCAATGGCAAAAAAAAAGCTAGGGGTGTCAAATGTGATGAGAAAATGGGACTTACCTGATCATCCAGAGTTAAAAATCGTTCCACCTCGCATGAAGCTTTATATAGAGGAAAATATGAAAATCAACAGTATTTATAAAACTTATGTTGCTGAAGAAGATTTACTTATTTATTCTATCGATGAATCTTTTTTAGATATCACTGCCAGTAAACATCTTTTTGCTTCAACCTCCTATGAGTTAGCAAGAAAAATCCAAAGACGTATTTATGATGAAACAGGTTTGTATGTTACTGTGGGGATTGGCGATAACCCTCTCCTCGCAAAGCTCGCATTAGATAATGCAGCAAAGTACAATCGTGATTTTGTCGCTGAGTGGAGATACGAAGATGTTCCTGAGACAGTGTGGAAAATTCACCCTATCACCGAAATGTGGGGAATCGGAAATCGGACAGCAAAACGTTTAGAACTATTTGGTATAAAATCCGTATATGATTTAGCACATGCAAATCAATATCTACTTAAAGAACGAATAGGCATTATCGGTCAACAATTACACGCACATGCTTGGGGAATCGATCGAAGTAAATTATCAGACACCTACACGCCAAGAGAAAAATCTTACAGTAATAGCCAAATATTGCCGAGAGACTATTTAAAGAAAGAAGAAATTGAAGTAGTGATTAGAGAAATGACCGATCAAGTTGCAGCAAGAATCAGACGGCACCATGCACAAACAAAGTGCGTCAGTTTATTCATAGGCTATTCCATAGGTTATCTAGATTCAAAAGGTAAAAAAGGGTTTCATCAACAACTCAAAATTCCAGTTACCAGCAGCACAAAACTATTAACGACATATTGTCTTGAACTTTTTAGACAAAATTGGCAAGGTCAAGAGATACGTCATGTTGGAATTACCTATTCTCACCTTGTATACACCGATAGCGTACAGTTAGACTTATTTCATGATCCAAACGAGCAAGTTCAAGATTTAAAACTAGACTTATTAATTGACACTATTAGAAAAAAATACGGATATACGTCACTTATCCATGCAAACTCAATAACAAAAGGAGGAACTGCCGTTTCAAGAGCTTCTCTTGTTGGAGGTCATGCTGGAGGAATGGATGGTATTCAAGAATAATATATAGAAAGGATGGTCATTATGCCATCTAAAATAGATTTATCTGATCCCTATTTTAACGATTATCAGGACAGAGGTATAAAGAAATGGAATGGCTTTTACCTATCTGAACACACGTCAATAATAGATAAAGAAAAAACAGCAGCAAAAAAAAATATACCTCAAAAAAGAAGAATGACTGAAGGTGAAATTGGACAATTGCTTGAATTTGCTTTTAATAATAACCGACAAGTCACTATTCAACTTGAAATAGTTGATTCAGAAGGCAATTACAACGATGATACTATCGGATTTGTAGAAGGGTTTGATGAACTTGGATTGATGATCGGACTACAAAAGGTACACTATGATGAAATAAGAAATGTCGAATTGTTTCATTTGAAAAAATGGAGCGATATGACATAAATCTAATCGAAGCATACAAAAAATTTCAAAAATACATATGAGGTTGTGATGAACGAAGTCAGATTTTATGAAGAAAACTGGCTGTATCTCCTGATTCTATGGTTCGCTTTATGATACATATTAGAACACGAATAAGAAAGAACCTAGGAATTGAACCTCTTTCTCGTACTATGTTAGATTTCAATCTAATACTCTTCACTTTTTTACTTTTCTCTATAAATTTAACTGAAATTATTATTAAAACAAATTCTACACCATTAATCGGCACTGGATTAGTAACTTCCACACCTGAAAGCATTGAATTTTCTCAAACACCTGATGGACGATTATTAATGATTACTGTAGTAAACGGAGTGAAGCAAGAAACGATAAAAGAAGTTGATGGTACACTTACCGCAAACGGCCAAAATTATCATCCTTATGATAAATCAATCGAAGAATTTCAATCTACAAATGTAAAACAAAATAATGAACAATATGGGTTGTAAAAAAATTTTGATTGGTTTTAACCAAGTATTAAATAATACCTCGTACGATGATTTGGTTCTGGATTTATTTATACAAAAAAACCATAAAATAGTCCCGCAAACTACTAAGTTCGACGAAAAAGTATTTATTGCACTGGTTAAAACTTTTTCCATAATTTAAATTCAGAATTGTATCCATTTTCAAAAACGCTTTAAACCTATTTAAGCCCTTAGGTTTTACTGTAGAGACTTTTTTTTAGCTCTGCGTAAATCGTATATTACCATTCTTTTCTTTGATAAAATTCTTAGCATCATTATCTTACAAATTTTAGTTATACAACTTAGCGTCATCATTTTACAAGCTCCTAATTTTGAGTATGTAATAGCCCTCCAATTTGCTAACTATGTCAATCAGTAAATTAAAACTACTTCAATAGCTACTTCAAACAAAAAAATAGACAGTAGAAACGCTGTACAAACCTCTGTACATCAACGTTTTTACTGTCTGTCTCCATAAAAAGAATGGAGACGGCGGGAGTCGAACCCGCGTCCAAACACATTGCCACTTAAACTTCTACGTTCATAGTCATACTATTTTAAGGCTTCGCTGAAGTTCATGCCGCATAACAGGCCCAAACTCTCGCTAGTCTGATGATCTCTTCTACATTTTACAGACGGAAAAATGTAGCGTATCCCACTTCATTTGAGACCCTTACCCGAGCACATGGGCGATGCCAGGAGGATCTTCACTCGCTGTTTTTACGCAGCTAGAGCGAAAGTATTGTTTTCGTTTTTAGCAGTTATATTTAACTGTAACGTTTTTACGTAGACGTAACCTACGAAACGCAATTCAAGCTCAACTATGCCTGTCGAATCCGTAACGTCCCCGTTAAGATTAAATAGCATAATATACGCTTAACATAGTATAACATAATTCGTTTTTTTTTTAAAGGTTTTGTCTTTACTGATCTGCCATTCTAGGATTTCACAATAACAACTATTTCCCCTACACAAAAAGGCGATCGACAGATTATAGAAATAGTCCATCGATCATCCTAAAATTATTGTATTCAGCTATTACTCACTAGCATCCAAATTAAACATCCAATTAATGCCAAATTTATCTACAAGCATCCCATATTTTTTTGACCAAAAGGTTTCTCCTAATGGCATTGTAATCTTGCCGCCTTCTGATAAACTCGCAAAAAGACGATCAATTTTTATTTCATCTGTTGTATTAATAACTAAAGAAACATTGTTGCCCTCAATAAATGTCATGCCCATACCATCTGGCACATCAGAAAACATAACTGGTACTCCCTCAATGGTCATAGAAGCATTCATAATAAGTTCGTTCCATTCTTCTGGTATTGGATGATTTGGATCTTGAGGCGCATCCACAAATCTCATTTTATCCTTACAAGTCACATCAAATACTCTTTCATAAAATGCAATTGCCTCAGTCGCTTCATTTTTAAAATTTAAATATACTTCTAACATGCTTCTCATCCTCTCAATCTATTTTCCATAATTATCTCATGACAGTGTAGATTAAGCGAAAGACAAGCTCAACGTTCATGAAAAATCTGTATTTTCCAATAAAGCAACAACGAACGCCTCCAAATATTTTTGATCAATCTCATCATAACCATTGACTACAGAACTGTCTAGGTCTAAAACACCTAAAAGCTGGCCGTCTTGAACCATTGGTACGACGATTTCAGAACGTGCAGCCGAATCACAAGAGATGTAATTTTTATGATTTTTCACATCATCCACTAACAACGTTAGACGTTTTTCAGCAGCCTCCCCGCAAACCCCTTTTCCCATACTAATTCGTGTACAAGAAACTTTTCCTTGAAATGGTCCTAAGACTAATTCATTTCCGTCAAATAAATAGTAACCTGCAAAAACAGTATTAGGTAAGGCATCTGCCAAAAGTGCTGAAGAATTTGCCAAGTTAGCGATTTTATCATGCTCTATTTCGCTGATTGCAGCTTGTTGTTGAACAAGTAATTGATACGTTGCGATCTTCTCTTCTTTGCTTTTCCACATATTTACTTCCCTCTCTCTTTTAAAACTAAAATCAGAAATTTATTAATTATTATAGCATAAACGTTGAATCGTAAGAATTCCTTAACCCATTCTCCAAGTATCATCCTATTCTTCATAACAAGTTCAAACGAATTCACACTTTTTTCGATTTTTTTTATGTTTGATTTAATCTATTAAGGGTATAGTTTAATCATAGTAAACAAGCAATAAATTTTGTGGATGAACGTGGTGTTATAACTCTTTGAGGACTAACGGATGTTTATTCTCGACCCGATGAGGTGTAGGTTCGAATCCTACCGTCCACGTATGTGCTGTAAATCAGTACTTAATTATAAAAATGCTAACAGAAGGGAAAGAGGATCTATGATAAAAATCCTAGTCACAACTGCAACCTTATCTGCACTCTCACTTACCGCATATTCATTTTTGAAATTTATACCAAAGCATCCATATGATTATGGAAAACTATAATAAAAAAAGAGGACGAGATATAATGGGGTAACTCCAAGAAAAAGAGAGAATTTATGAAAAATTCACTTTTTACTCCCCATTTATTCAAATTTAGGGAGCGAAACAAAACTGTTCTTTCGTTTTGTTTCGCTCCCTTTTTTGTTCTAGCTTGATAGTAATTTCGGAAAAAATAATTATTTAAAAACCAAGTGATACTCTCCATCTTCTGCATTGTCTAAATATTGATACAAAATTAATTCCAAAACTGCCAACATAGAAATGTGAGAGGTTATCTCCATTTTATTTAGAAACAATTCATCAGTAAAAACATAGAAATTAACATCACTCATGTTTTGAACCACATTGTTATCCGCTCCTGTAATAGAAACTAACAGTGGATGTACAACATTTTTCAAATATTGCATCAACTCAATCCATTCTTCATCCTTACCTTGATAAGTCAAAATAAAAATAATATCAGTTGATTTAATCTGTTTTCTTACTACCGCTCGCATCGCTTGATCTTCCGGGAAAACAACTAAAAAACCAGCAGCTATGAAGAGATATTTGACATATTGCATCAACTGCTTATTCATTCCTTTAGCAAATAAATAAATGATTGGTTTCTTTTTTAAGTACCGTCCTACTATATCTAAACTCTTTTTATCAATTACACGAACTGATTCATTGATATTTTTTAAATATTCTTCTCGATAGTCCGTTTGTGAGACAACGAAAGGACTAATTTTTTCTTCTTTTGTTTGATTTAATAGAGTATATTTGATGACCGTAATAAATTCACTATATCCTGAAAAACCAATCTTTCTAACAAAACGTAGAAAGGTAGTCGTTGAAACAAAACAATCATCAGCTACTTCACGAATGCTTTTATTTTTGATCTCATTTAAATTTTTTACAACATAATCAAAAAGTAAGTGTTCATTTTTGGTTAGTTCTGAAACATGAGGGGTCACTACTTCAAAAAAGTCCATCTTCTTCTCTCCTAACAGGTTTTAGGAATACTTTGTGCAATACAGTGAATGTTGCCTCCGCCTAGTAAAATTTCACGCGCAAAAACTCCCATAACTTTACGATCTGGATATAAGTTCTCCAATAAATTTTGCGCAATCAAATCATTTTTATCATTAAATAATGGATAAATAATACCACCATTAGCTGTGTAATAACTAACATAACTTGCGGTTAACCGATCACCTGGAAATCGTGGCAACATACCATTAATTGGATCTACCCCTTCACTTTCTTCCGTCGTTATATACATTGGTTCTGGCATTGGCATTTTATGAATGACTAATTTTCTCCCTTTAGCATCTGTCTCATTTTTTAATTGTTCATAAGCACTTTTAGAAATTTCATATTGCGGATCATCTGAGTCATCTGTCCATGTTAAAACAAGTTCTCCTGGCCGGACAATATTTAACATATTATCAATATCTCCATTTGTTTCATCTAAAAAATAGCCTTGCTTGAGCCAAATAATTTTCTGAACGTTAAAATAGTCCATTAGAATACCTTCAATCTCAACCTTGGAAAGCTGGCCATTTCTGCCTTCTGAAAGCAAAACTTCTTCTGTCGTGTATAAAGTTCCATCTCCATCTAAGTGGACTGAGCAACCTTCTAAAATAAACTCACTTAATCTATAGTAATCGATTCGATTAAATTCACATAACTTTTCTGCAATCAAATCATCTTGATCCCAAGGAAAATACAAACCGTCAAGCAATCCTCCCCATGCATTAAATCTCCAGTCTACTCCACGAATCCTACCACATTTATCAACCACATAAACTGGCCCATAATCTTTGATCCAAGCATCATTATTGCTCATTTCCATGACACGAATTGATTCTGGCAACATCTGACGTGCATTTTGATATTGCTTAGAAGAAACTAACATAGTAACTGGCTCGAAATAAGCAATTGCTTGAGCTACCTCTGCATATGCTGCTTGAGCTGGTTTCCCGCCATTTCGCCAATTGTCTGCTCGTTCTGGCCATATCATATACGTCTCTTCATGACGCTCGTATTCAGCTGGTGCCCAAAAACCATCTTTTTTAGGATTGCTGGTTGTTAATTTCATAAAGAATGTACTCCTTTTATCTTTATTAGTTTTTATGTAAGCGATATATGTTAATATATCAGAAAAAAAGAGTAGGTACTAGCTCTGCCCTACTCTTTTTCAACTAGGCAGTAATAATCGTGCCTGTATCTTCTTCAAGTAATTTTTTTATATTTTCTAAAGAAGTGATAACAGCTTTACCATTCGTATTTTCTTTAATAAACGCAATCGCTGCTTGAACTTTAGGTAACATGCTACCTGGAGCAAATTGATTTTGTTGGATATATCGCTCCATTTCAGCCACTGTTACTTTATTTAAATCAAGTTGATTTGGTTGATTAAAGTTAATACTCACATAATCAACCCCTGTTAAAATGACTAGCATATCTGCATGTACCAAAGCAGCAATTTTTTCAGAAGCAAAATCTTTATCAACGACTGCTTCAATTCCTTGATACCCTCCATCTTTCATGACAACAGGAATTCCGCCTCCACCTCCAGCAATCGTTATAATTCCATGTTCTACTAATTGTTTTATCACAGGATACTCCACAATATCTATCGGCTTAGGAGAAGGAACAACCTTACGAAAACCACGACCAGCATCTTCTACATATGTTGCTTTCGTTTGTTTTTTCTCACTATTCATTTCCTCTTTACTTAAAAACGGACCGACTGGTTTACTTGGTAATTGAAATGCGGGATCTGTTTCACTAACAACAACTTGAGTTAAAAGCGTTACTGTTTTTTTTGAAATATTTCTTTTTTTTAACTCATTAACCAAGGCATTTTCCAACCAATAACCAATACTACCCTGTGTCATTGCAACTGCTGTATCTAAAGGCATTGCTGGATTTTTTTCTGTGGCTCCTTTTTGTTGTTGCAACAATAAATTACCAACTTGCGGTCCATTACCATGAGAAATAATCAATTCATGCCCTGCTTCAATAAAATCAACTAAATATTGTGCTGTGTGAATCAATGCTTCTTTTTGTGCGTTTGCACTTGCATCTGTTGTTAAAATAGCATTACCGCCTAGTGCAACTACAATTCTTTTTTTCATTTGTTACACCTCATTTCGGTACTTGTTGAGTAATACAGTGTATATTTCCTCCACCTAGTAAAATCTCTCTTGCCGGCACACCAACCACTTTTCTATCAGGATATAATGTTTGGAGTAAACTAAGCGCTTTTTCATCATTTGAATCATCAAATGTAGGTACGACTATTCCACCATTAGCTGTGTAATAATTTGCATAACTAGCAGCTAGACGATCTCCTTTTTCCCTTGGCAATGTGCCAGCGACAGCATCTACACCTGTACTTTCTTCTTCAGTAATCAAAATGGGGGTTGGTACATGCAATTTATGCACGACAAGTTTCCGCCCTTTGGCATCTGTTTCATTTTCTAGAATGTCTAAGCACTCTTTAGAAATTTCATATTGCGGATCATTTTCATCATCTGTCCAAGCCAACACAACTTCGCCTGGCTTCACGATATTGATAATATTATCAACATGCCCATTTGTTTCATCTAAGTAAATCCCTCGTTTAAGCCAAATGATTTTTTCTAATGAAAGATACTCTTTGAGAACTTGCTCAATTTGTTCCTTTGACAATTGTGCGTTTCTTCCTTTTGATAGTAAACATTCTTCCGTTGTAATCAATGTGCCTTCACCATCCACATGGATTGAGCCACCTTCCAAAACAAAATCATTCAGGCGATAACGATCTTTCCATTCTAATTCACAAATTTTTTGTGCAACTTGATCATCCTTATCCCAGGGAAAGTACAGCCCATCTACTAAACCTCCCCATGAATTAAATGTCCAATCAACACCACGAATCTCCCCTTCATCATTTTTAACAAATGTTGGGCCACAATCACGAACCCACGCATCATCATTGGCAATCTCAACAACACGAACATTTTCTGGCAACATATGTCGAGCATTGTCATATTGTTCAGCAGATACACCAACAGTTACTGGTTCAAATTGACTGATTGCAATTGCAACATCAACAAAAACTTTTTGCGCTGGCTTTCCACCGTTCCGCCAATTATCTGGACGCTCTGGCCATAAAATATATACACCTTGGTGCGTTTCGAACTCTCCTGGCATACGGAACCCATCTTTTTTTGGTGAACTATCAATTGTCCTCATGATCTAAAAGCTCCTTTTTTTGATTTTCTTTTATTGTTTGTTCTTTGTTATACTCCTTATCACCTATCCGGATACAAAATTCTCCAATAACAGTTGCAACAATCGTTCCTATTAAAATCGGGATTTTTTCGCTAAATTCACTACTTGACAATGGAACCGTTGAGAAAAATAGTGTGATTACTAATAAAGATAAAGGAATATAAGCCATTATTTTTATTAAAACTGGACCCCCAGGTACTTTAAATGGCCGTTTAGTATCAGGATCAATTTTGCGCAATTTTAAAAATGCAGGAAACATCATGATATAAGAGAGCAGTAATGCAACTACATTTAAGGCGAAAAATGCCCAAAAGATATTTTCATTAGGAATAAATGGGGCTGCTACAACCAAAATAGATGCAACGATTCCATTCATTACAGATGCTCCGATTGGCATTTCGTTTTTAGGATTTTCCTTTGCAAAAACTTTTGGCATATCATGATTTTTTGCTGCATAAAAAGCCACATAGTTGACGCCTAAAGCCCATGAAATTAAATTCGCCGCTAAGGTGTACATGAACAGCAAACCGATAATAATAACAAATGGATTGATTCCACCAACTAACAAGATAAAACTATCAATTAATCCTCCTGATGTAGACAATTGATCTGCCGGAACCGCCGCCCCCATACCGAATGCTGCAAACAGGTAGAAAAAGGCAATTAAAATTCCACCATAGATGATTGCTTGAGGGATTTGTTTTTTAGGATTTTCCATATCACTAGCCAGAGTAGTAACGACTTCAAACCCCAAAAAATTAAATAAAATTACAGAGATAAAACTTAAACTAGTTAAATCAAAACTTGGTAAAAGAGCTTTACCCGAAAAATCGTTGGCCATTCCTTTTGTTACCGCATGATAGAGACCTAGAACACCTAAACATACCATGATTGCAACTTTGGCAAAAGCTGCAATGTTCAAAATCCACTTACTATCACTAACTGGGTAACAGCTGATCAATGTTACCAACCATATAAATATCAATTGACAAAAGATTAGTATCGGCATACCAACTGTCAGTCCAAAGATTTGTGTCATGACCTCTGTAAAAAGAACGGCTAAGCTGGCCATCCAAATTGGAAAATTAATCCAATAAAACCAAGCAACACGTGCACCAAAACGACGTCCAAAAGCCATTTTTACCCAATCATAAATTCCACCATCACCTGTATATGTCGTACCTAATTCAGCTGAAATCAGTCCATAGGGTAAGAAAAATAAAATCAGAAGAACTCCCCACCAGAAAAACTGTGACGACCCAATCGCTGCAGCTGGTGCTGCAGATTCAACTACTAAAATAACTACAACAGCCATTAGCACTGCGTCAAACAACCGAAATTTCTTTTTTTCTTTCATGTTTTGTACGCACCTTTCATTAAAGAGGCTGGAAAAAAAGCATGAATGTCTTTTTCGTTGATATAATCACTTCATGCTTTTATCTCACCACAAATTCTTATCTTTTAGCGGCGACAGCATTTCTTAACATCAATTCAAATTCAGCATCGTAATACTTTACAACTGCTTCACCAGCGTAATCTAAATAGGGATTCATGAAATAGACTAACAACGCACGCATTGCCGTCAAACGATTTTCCGCCTCATCTAAAACAAGAGAATAAGGAGCATCTAGTACTTCGTCTGTTACCTCTTCACCTCTTGTTGCCGGTAAACAGTGTAAAAATTTTACATGAGGTGCTGCCAAGTCAATTAACTTTTTATTCACTTGGTATTTAGGATAGAACGTCGCCATTCGTTCTTCTTCTGATAATTCCGCTTCATATAAGCCGTACCAAACGTCTGTATAAATAAAGTCGGCATCCATCATTGCTTCTTTAGCATCCTCTGTAATCAAGACACTACCACCAGATTTTTCTGCATTTTTACGACCAATTGCCAATGTTTCTTCTTTAATCTGGAAACCTTCTGGTCCAAATTGAACAAAATCCATCCCCATTTTTGTTGCCATAAACATCGTAGACACACACACTTGTGTCGCATCCCCTACAAAAACGATTTTACAATCACTTAATTTTTTACCTACAGGCAGATGCTCGGTCATAGTAATAATATCTCCCAATTCCTGTGTTGGATGGTTATAATCACTCATTCCATTGATCACTGGAATACTAGCATCCTTAGCTAAGTCTACAATTGTTTGATGCCGCTCTACTCGTGCCATCAAAATATCGACTAAACGAGATAAGACTCTTGCGGTATCTCCTAATGATTCATGCCCACCCAATTGGATTTGACCAGGCGCTAAATATTGTGCATGCCCGCCAAGTTGAGTCATCGCTGTTTCAAATGATACTCGTGTTCGTGTAGATGATTGTTCAAAAATCATTCCTAATGTTTTATCTTTTAACAATGGTGGATAATAACCATTTTTTATTGCCTCTTTCAATTTTAAAGCTAACTGAATAAGATATTCGATTTCTTCTTTTGTAAAATCATTTGTATCTACAAAATCTCTTTTTTTCATCATGTCTTCCGCCCATCTGTCTATTTTATTGTCGGCTACTCGAGTATTCCTTTTGACGAGTTAAGCATAACGCTATTTTGAAAGTTTTTAAAGCGGTTTCTAAGTTATTGATAAAGACAAAAGCAGCCTGTAACGTGTTCCATTTCACGGAACACGTTACAGGCTTATAAAAGAAAAAGAACAGAAAACCGAATGAATTGTCCTTCGATTTTCTGTTCTTTTTCTACTTTATTTTTGTATTAATTCGTCAAATCTTCCCCATTTGTGGCAATGACTTTTTTATACCAGTCAAATGATTTTTTCTTCGAACGTTTCAATGTACCGTTCCCTTCATTGTCACGATCCACGTAGATAAAGCCGTAGCGTTTTTTCATTTCACCAGTTCCAGCTGACACTAAATCGATACAGCCCCATGTTGTATAGCCTAGTAAATCTACGCCATCCAGTTCTACGGCATCTTTCATCGCTTGGATATGAGCCGCTAAATACTCGATACGATAATCATCGATTACATTGCCGTGTTCATCTGGCGTGTCCACTGCTCCTAAGCCGTTTTCCACGATGAATAATGGTTTTTGGTAACGGTCATATAAGTCGTTCATTGTTGTACGCAAACCTAGTGGATCGATTTGCCAGCCCCATTCGCTTGCTTCTAGATAGGGGTTTTTCACTGAAGCAAAGATATTCCCTGCGGTTTGTTCATTGATGGCTGGGTCCGTTGATTGCACACGTGAAGAGTAATAAGAGAACGAGATAAAATCAACAGTATGCTCTTTTAGTAACTCTAAATCGCCGTCTTCAATCGGTAAGTCAATTCCTTGGCGTTCTAGTTCTTTCAACGCATAGGCTGGGTATTCCCCGCGAGATTGAACATCAATGAAGAAGAAGTTCTCGCGATCAGCTTTCCGTGCTGCCCAAACGTCTTCCGGCTTACACGTATACGCATAGTTTGTTCCTGCTGCTAACATACAGCCCACTTGGTTTTCTGGATCTACTTCATGAGCGATTTTAGTCGCGATGGCACTGGCCAATAATTCGTGGTGTGCCGCTTGGTATTTGACTTGTTCTTTGTTTTCGCCTTCTTCAAAATAAAGTCCAGCACCCATAAATGGTGCGTGTAAAATCATATTGATTTCATTAAAGGTCAACCAATATTTTACCAGTCCTTTATAGCGATTGAAGATTACGTTACATAGATTTTCATAGAATCCGACCAATTCACGACTGCGCCATGCCCCATATTTTTCCACCAGGTGCATCGGACAATCAAAGTGAGTGATCGTTACAAGAGGCTCTATATTGTATTTACGACATTCTTTGAACAAATCTTCATAGAACTTCAAGCCTTCTTCATTCGGCTCTGTTTCGTCTCCTAGAGGGAAAATACGACTCCAAGCGATAGATAGACGGTAGGTTTTAAAGCCCATTTCGCCAAATAAAGCGATGTCTTCTTTATAACGATGATACATGTCGATTGCGTTTTGAGCTGGGTAAAAATGTTCGTCATCAAAATCAAACATTTTCATCTCCCCTGTGATTACTGGAAAACGATCTGGTCCAACAGGAGCTAAATCGACGTTTGCTAAACCACGTCCTCCTTCGTTATATCCACCTTCACATTGATTGGCCGCTGTTGCGCCGCCCCATAAAAAGTCTTTTCTAAATGCCATCTGATTCATCCTCCAACAATTTATTTAAACAAAAGTCTGATTAACGAATGACTTTCATCGCTTGCTCACCAGGTTCAGCTGATGTTTTAGTTAACGTAATAATATCACCAAAATCAGCTGAATTCGTCACAACAACAGGTGTAATTGTATTATAGCCTTTTCCTGCAATTTTTTCTAAGTCAAATTCAATTAATTTGTCTCCAGTTTGAACTTTTTGACCTTTTTCAACAAAATAATTATAGCCTTCACCATTTAATTGAACCGTATCAATACCGATATGAATCAATAGTTCTACTCCAGAATCACTTGTTAAACCAATCGCATGTTTAGAATCAAAAACAGCTGTCACTGTTCCTGAAACAGGCGCATAAACAACGCCTTCTGCTGGTTTTATTGCAAATCCTTTTCCTAAAATTTCTTCTGAAAACATGCCATCTTCCACTGCGCTTAAAGAAACTATTTCACCTTTAATGGGTACACTCACTTCAGTTAGTGTATTTGTCGTTGCAAAAGTACCCGCTTCATCGTTTTTAGTTTCAGTTCCCACTTCCTCTTGCACTGGATCTTTATATAAAACATAAGAAACAACGAACGAAATAACAATACTAATAGCTGCGCCAATACAAGCCATGTATAAATGTTTTAATGTATCATCACCAATGTAACTTGGAAGGGTTAATAAACCAGGTGAACCGCCAGTAAAGTTTTTTACTCGGCTGATTCCCATAAATAAACCACCGATTCCCCCACCAATCATCGCCGCATATAGAGGTGTTTTATATTTCAAATTCACACCATATAACGCTGGTTCTGTAATACCGAATAATCCTGTTAGTCCCGCTGAAGCAGCTACTTGTTTAATTGAAGAATCTTTACTTTTAACACCGACTGCTAAAGATGCTGCACCTTGTCCAAGATTTGACGCTAACATGCCTGGATAAATCACACTGTCATATCCTGTTGTCATTCGATTGTTAATGCCGATTGGTACTAAACCATAATGCGTTCCTGTAGCAACAAATAATGGCGTTAATGCCCCTATGATCGTTGGCACTAACCAAGGACTAAAGTTTTCAAGAGCTTTGATTCCATTTGAAATGCCGTCACTAATGAAATAACCAATTGGACCTACCACTACTAAAGAAACAGTTCCTACAATAGCAATCGTAATCAATGGTTTACTAAAGAATTTAATTGCTTTTGGTGATACTTTATCAGCAATTGGTTCAATATAGGACATAAACCAAACAGCTAAGATAATTGGAATAACAGACGATCCGTATGTCACGGCTGAAATTGGCAACCCAAACAGATGAATACTGCCTTCTCCAGCTTCTTTAATCGCATTCACCATGCCTACAAAGTTAGGATGTAATAAAATCCCCCCTACCATCATAGCTAGATACATATTGGTTTTAAATTTCTGTGCAGATGAAGCAGCTAACAAAATAGGTAAAAAGTAAAAAGCTGAATCCGCCATAAAATCAATGATAATATATGTTTGTCCAGTTTTATCGATTGCATTGAAAACAACTAAAAGTGATAAAACAGCTTTTAACATCCCAGCAGCAGTGATTGCTGGTAAAATCGGTGTAAAAATACCAGTAATTGTGTCGATGATTTTTGAAGCCATGCTGCGGTCGTCTTTTTCATTTGTTTCAACTTTTTCGCCATCTAAAGACGGTACTTCTTTCAAAATTTCTTTATAAACACTTCCCACATCACTACCAATAATGACTTGATATTGACCTCCTTTTGACACAACACCCATTACACCAACCGTATTTTTCAATGAATCAGTTTGTGCTTTCCCTTCATCCTTTAAATTAAAACGTAATCTGGTTGCACAATGAGTTAAGCCTTTAATATTCTCTTGCCCACCTATTTTTCCGATAATCGTTTGAGCTAATTCTTGATAATTCATTCCTTCTCCTCCTAAAAATAAAAGCGTAACAGGCTCGTTCAGATTTCTCTTTTTTATTAAAAAATTGCCTGTGAAGCTAGATAGCATACTAGCGTATTGTTCCGTAATAAATGGTTCAAAGCCACAAAAAAATACCTAAGAAACCTCTTCATCCAAAGAGATTTTTCTTAGGTATAGCCTGCTTTTACGCAGTAACAATCCTTTAATTAATTGTTTGTTATTCGTCTGATATGAATCGTGAGATAAATCATTTCATCTTCTTTTAACTCACGGTCAAATTCTTTACTTATATACTCACGTATTTTCAATGCACAACGGTATTCATCTTGATACTTTTCTTTTAACATAAACAAGAAGCCTTCATCTTTGTCTTTATCCAGCTCGATTCCACTGAATAGACGTTGAACGAAAAACTTTAAATGCGTAATGAAACGCTCATAATTTAACGTATATTCATCTAGATCGGTCTTGTAATGATATTTAACGATATTGAGAATTTTCTGAATCACTTTGGTCATCTCGGAAACCTGACTAACTTGAGATAAGTCTAATTCTGCATTGACAATGTGTAATGCAATAAATCCAGCTTCATCTTCTGGTAAAGTTATATTCAGTCGATTAGAAATAATCGTCAGTGCTTCTTTACCAATCAAATACTCATGATTGTAAAAGCGTTTAATCTCCCAAAGAAGAGCATTTCTAACAGGCAATCCATTGTTATACCGTTCAATTGCATAATCAATATGATCTGTTAATGTCAGATAGATATTCTCATTTAACTTTTTCCCTAAAGATAGCTTAGCAAAACCAATGATTTCATTGGCAACTTGTAAATGCTCCAAGCGAACATTCGATAATAGCTGGGCTAACTTATTGGTTGTTAAATCTTCATTGCTAGTATAAATTTTTTCAACTAGAGCGTCATCAATGGCATCTCCAATATTTTTTTTAAAGCCAATACCTTTTCCCATCACTAATACTTCATGACCGTCTGCATCTAGAGACTTGACAATATTGTTGTTGATTACTTTTTTTACTTCCATAATATCTCCTCAATGAGATTAGATCAGCTAGCTAATAAATGTTGATAGTAGAAATAAAGTATAGCCTGAAAACTCAGTAACAATCTTGATTTCTCTTGTTATTAAAACATGAAAATAAAGCGTTGTCAATAAAGGAAAAAACAAAAAAAGCCACTTTCAAAAAAAGAAGTCCTACTGACTAACTATTAGTATTACTTATTGTACATAAACAGCGAGATAGATCCAACCCTCTATCTCGCTGCTTAATCAGTCAATACAAATATCTATTTCTTAATGTCTCTACTTGTCTTTGATCTATTTCTAATACTTCTTTCAGATAGTTTGTTATTGTTCCATAGCGTTCTTCTACGGTCTGATAAGCACCATCTAAATAATCTTTTCTGGTTTGTTGCAAAGAAGCTAGAAAAGCTAAAACATCTTCATTATCTGTGTATTTTTTGTAGATAGCCATTCTTTTAGCATTTCTAGGTGCATTCATTTTATCTGTCAACAAGTAGTCTTGGTAAATTTGGTCTTTATCAACACCCAATGCGCCTAAATATAATGCTGCAGCCCATCCAGTTCGGTCTTTTCCTCCTTGACAGTGGAAAATCAAAGGTGTGACCTGTTCTTGTAAAAGCGTATTAAAAAATTGCTTATACGCTTTAATCGCATTTTCTCCTACAACTAATTGTTCCATTTGTTTAATCATTACATTTCGATTTTTGATTAACTGATTTCGACCTTCTTCTGTTTTGACCATTATTTCTAATTGCGCAATTTTATCTTCATCTTTTTTTGACACAGATTGTGTACTGGCCTGTTGTGCAACATCTGCATGAGGATTAAAGTTAACTGTTTGGCTATTAGAAATAGGTTTATTTGGGTCTTTTGAAATCTCTTCAGGTGAACGAAAATCAATAATCTTTTTTACGTCCATCCGTTCAATATAACTTTGACCTTCTTCATCAATTTGATGCAAAGCATCTGAACGAAAAACATTTCCCCATTTGGTTAAACGACCATCTTTGGTGGAATAACCTCCCATATCACGACAGTTGTATAAGTTTGTCAAAGGTAAGCGACGTTCTGCCCCTATAAAGAAATCATCCTTTGTCTCAAATTTAAAATAGAGCCGTTCGTCACGATTGGGATCTGATAAAGTCTGCCACCCATTCTCCTTAAATACTAGAGAATCCGCTCCTTTTATATCGCTGGAGCAATCCTTACCATAATAAACAGTCGCAGGAAGTTCAACTGTATCAGGAATATAAATAGCTAAGTTTTCCTCAACTCTTTTGACTTGCAGTGCCTGCATTTTTTCACACTCCTACTTGTTCTCAAGAGTAGCTTTTTCCTCTGCTACACCTTGGCTATCTAATTTTTTCATAAATGGCAGATACAACAATAGTACCACAACAAACTGAATCAGTTGGACAACTAATCCTTGCCAGCCCGCCGCCATAAATCCTGATAAGAAAGTTGGCAAGTTTTTAGGAACATTCACACTGATTACAGGTAAAAAACCAATAATCGTTGCAAGATAGGCAATACCGACACACACAGCTGCAGAAAGTGTTAATGGAATGAAAATAATCGCATTCATAATCATCGGAATGCCAAATTTCATTGGCTCAGTGATACCAAAAATACTTGGAACAAAAGAAATTTTCCCAATCGATTTGAATTTTTCACTTCTACTCATCCAAACTAAAATAACTGCTAAGGCTAACGCTCTAGGCCCTTTAAAAGCATCTAAGAAGAATGAATTGATAATGTTGGTTGCCACTTCACCTGCCGCTACGGCTTCCATGTTTGCATATGCTTGAGTTGTAAATAACACTGCAATCACAGAACCTACAACCATACTTCCATGGATGCCGAAAAACCATAATAATTCCGACAGAAACATAATAAACAATGCTGACCAAATTGAACCGCCTAAAGCCTCAAGTGGTGTTTGTAAATTGGTATAGATAAAATCATGCACATTACCAAATTTTGTTCCAGCAAAAATCGTACTTATAATGATCACCACAATAAAAATAATAGCCGCTGGTACAATAGCTTCAAACGTCTTGGCAATCGCGGTAGGTACACTTTCAGGCATTCTGAAGGTGATTCTTTTTTCTACCATTTTAGCAAAAAGCCAAGTTATTACTAACGCTACAATCATTCCGACAAAGATTCCTTTTGATCCTAAATAAGTTAGTTCAAAAGCAAGCGCTGGTTTTTCTTTACCAATATCAAAAGACGTGATTGGCGTTAAAACGAAGAAAGAAGCTAATGCCAAAATAATTGATGCAATCGCGTCTCCTTTTTTCTCTCTTGCCATCGCACAAGAAATACCAATAATCACATAAATGGTAATCAGATTACTAGAAATCGACGTTCCCAAAGAACAAGCTTTCACCACGGTTTCAGGTAAACCTGGAATCATACCAATAATCGTTGTCAAACTTCCTACAATCGTAATCGGTAATGTCATCATCATTCCATTAGCAATACTTTTAACAAATGTATTATTTGAAAATTTATTGACAAAACTATTCAACCCATTAATAAAAGAACTTTTTTTCACTTCTGACATACGTCATTCTCCTTTTACTTTTTTTATTTCGATGCAATAATTTCTTGTGCATTTTTAAATACTTTTTCGCCATTCATCATGCCATAATCCATCATTTCAATTACGAGAACAGGAATATCAGGGTATTCTTTTTTCACGTCATCTTGTTGGTAACCAACTTGGGGACCTAATAAAATGATATCTGATCCTACGACCCGTTCTTCTAATTCACTAAGTCCACATGCTGAAATATCCGCCTCTATTCCCACAGAAACCGCGTATTCTTGCATTTTTTTTACTAACATTCCTGTTGACATACCACCTGCACATGCTAATGTAATTTTCATTCTGATCACCTTTTCCTATTTTTTTCTTATTTCATCAATCTGCGTAATTGCTGTAACTCCTCATGCAGATCGATAAATTCTTTCGTAAAATCTGTTGCTGTAATTGCCGCCATCATATGATCTTGAGCATGGGTCAAAAACATATTTGTAGGCTCATCCGGATTAGTTGCAAATTGTTGCAAAATATCCGTGTGATGTTGATGGGCAATTTTTAAATTACTTTTACTTTCCTCCAACATATTTTGAGCTTTGGCTATCTCTCCTGTTTTTGCCTCTTTAATGGCATTCATGGCAAGTGACTTGGCATTACCCGCATACACAATAATTTGCATGACATCCGTTTCTGAAATCATTTAGCTTTCTCCTTTCAAACATTCATTCTGCTGATACTAATATATAAGCAATAAACGTGCCAAACATTTGTAACACCTTTAAACTAAGGATTCTCTTCTATGTGTTTTATTTTTTTCTATAATAAAACACTTTCCAAACAGATACTGAAACACATGAAAGAAAAGGAAAACAGATGACTTTGACTAATTCATTTTTCAACATTATACTTAAGTCATAGAGATTATCAGATAAAGGTCGGGGAGCAAATATGAAAAGAATTGAAAGAATAAACGCACTACTCACCAATTACAATGAAGAAAAGCCAGCAACTGCGAGTGAAATCGCAACACAACTAAACATTACTCGAGCAAATGTCAGTAGTGATTTAAATCAGTTAGTTAAACTAGGTTTAGCCAAAAAAAAAGGAACAAAACCCGTCTATTTTTTCTCAACTGCGCCTAAGAAAAAGAATGAGCAAAATGTTCTAGATGAATTTATCAAAAAAAGTCCTAGCCTTTTTCACTGTGGAGAACAAGCAAAGGCTGCTGTGTTATATCCGCCCAATGGTATGCACATTCTACTTACAGGTGAGACTGGTGTTGGAAAAAGTATGTTTGCTGAATTGATTTTTAACTATGCAAATTCAAAACAAAAAATGAAAGCGGATTCCAATTTTATTACGTTCAATTGTGCAGATTATGCGAATAACCCTCAATTATTAGTTGGCTCGATTTTTGGGATCATAAAAGGAGCTTACACTGGCGCTGAGGATGATCGAGTAGGTCTTTTAGAAAAGGCGAACGGCGGTATTCTTTTTTTAGACGAGATTCATCGCCTTCCACCAGAAGGTCAAGAAATGTTATTCACATTTATTGATCGAGGCGTTTATCGAAAACTTGGTGAAACGAATAGTGAAAGAACGGCACAAGTATTGCTAATTTGCGCAACAACAGAAGATACTACCTCTTCTTTATTACAAACATTCGTCCGTAGAATTCCCATGAGAATTGAGATCCCTAGTTTAATAGCGCGTGGCTTAGAGGAACGACTAAGTTTGATTTCAACCTTTTTCCAAGCTGAAACAAAAAAATTGAACACACCGATTGAAGTCTCAACTAACACGATTCGAGCACTATTAGGGTATCCATGTCAAAACAATGTTGGACAACTCAAGGCAGATATCCAATTATTATGTGCCAAAGCCTACTCACAATTTATTGCACGACAAGAAGAAACGATTAAGATTAGTAGCTATGAACTGCCTCATTACATTCGGGAAGGACTCTATAATAGCGAAGAACGCAAAAAAATATGGTTACTTCTACCGAATACAAGTACTCGATTTTTTCTCTTCAATGAAGAAGAAACGACTTTATTTTTACCTAAAGATTCAAAAGCCAACGATATCTACCAAATTATTGAACAAAAAATGAGCGATATGGAACGAATTGGACTCAATAACTCTCAAACATCTGAAATTATCGATACAACAATTTCAAATTACTATCACTCTTATAAGAATGAGTCTGTCGTTGATTTAGCGAACCTGGAACAAATTGTCGGTGCAGAAATCGTCGCTACGACAAATAAAGTATGTGAAAAAATAGCTAGATTACTAAATACCTATTTCTCTGATAATGTGCGCTATGGATTAGCGCTTCATTTATATAATACGATCCAGCGAGTCAAACGTGGGCAAACCATCATCAATCCGCGAATCACTGAAATAAAACAAGAACATACTCGACTTTTTGAAGCAGCCCTAAACTGTCTTTCGATCATTGAAGCCGATTTTAGTATTCATTTACCAGAAGATGAAGCTGGTTTTTTAGCATTGTTTTTTACAACGGAAGAAAGCAAGAAAAAAAAGAAAGCCAAAGTTGAAGTGATTGTCGTGGCTCATGGAGAATCGACTGCAACAAGCATGGCTACTGTTGTGAATAAGCTTCTAGGAGAACAAATTGCCGTAGGTTTTGACATGCCTCTTGAAGAAAAACCAATTGTGGCTTTAACAAATATCGAAAATTATCTATCAGGTAAACAGCAATTAAAAGATGTTTTATTACTCGTTGATATGGGCTCATTGATTAACTTCAGTGATGATTTAGAAAAAAAATTAACTATCCAAATTCGTTGCATCGAACTCGTCAGCACACTACATGTCTTAGAAGCAAGTAGAAAAGCCTCTCTTGGCTATACGTTAAATGAAGTATTCGAATCCACCGTTAATATCAAAGGCCTTTCTATGTACAAAAACAAAGATATCTCTGAAAAGAAACAAGCAAAATTGTATGTACTTACTCTTTGCACAACAGGTGAAGGTTCTGCACAGCTAATCAAAAAAATGCTTATATCTCGTTTGAATTTACGAGGGGGTGCTTGCGAAATTATCTCCCTGCAAATGACAGATAAAAAACTGCTACAACAGACAATTGAAAATTTGAATCAATCGGGGAAAATTATCTGTACGATCGGCACATTTCAACTTTCAATGGCTGCTCCTCATTTTTCGATCACAGATGCTTTAGATGAAACAAAAACAGAAAAAATCCAATCATTGATCGATTATGAAATTGCTTTTGAAGGTATGCGACTCAATATTTCCAGTATGCTAGAATACAAAAATGGAGAAAAATTAATTACGTCTATTCGAGAATGGGTTGAAGCAATGGCTATTCAAATCAATCCGAACATCTCCTATGAAATCAAAGTTGGGTTAGCTTGTCATATTATTTGTATGGTCGATCGACTAATCCAAGGAAAATCTGTCAGTATTTTTCCACATATGCATGTATTTCAAGAAAAATATAAAAAAGAAATACATATGGTTCGACAAAATAGTCAATTTCTAGAAACATTTTACGCAATCACTATACCTGAAGATGAATTATTTTATATTACTGCTTTTTTTATGAATGAATCGTTGATTTAAAGCAAAAATAAAGCGAAAGTAATTAGCTTATTTCCCACAGCAAATTACTTTCGCCTAATATGTTCATTTTAATTTTTTATACTATCCTAAATTGTTTCATACTCTTCTTCTGTTGCGAAATATTGATTGTGTACGAATACAAACAACAATCCTACAAGTACCATAAATCCTGCAAAATAAAAGGGCACACTTGTGTTCCAAACTTCTGCTAGTTTCCCAGCAATAAACGGTGCTATTGCTCCTCCAAAAAAGCGTATAAAACTATAAGAAGATGATGCGACACTTCTTTCGATATCAGGTATTTCCATCGCAATTGTTGTTAAAAGCGTATTGATCAGACCTTGGAAAAAACCTGCTAGGATAACACCTAAAGCGACCAATTCAGGAGTATGTGCATTGACTCCAATAAAAAGTAAACACACTAAAAAGAAAAATAACGCGAATAAAATCGTACGATAAGTGTTAATAATTTTTTCCAGCACAGGAGCAATAAAAACAGATGCGACTGCAAGTAAAGCCCCCCAGCCAAAAAACACAAAACCAATCTGCATTTCAGAAAAACCCTCAAGTAAAAAAGGAGCGTAGGCTAATAACGTAAAGAAACCAAAATTATACAACAGAGCAATTGTTCCAATTGAACGTAATTTATGATTGGCTAAAGCTTTTAACCCAGCTAAAAGCTCAACCTTCTTTTTCGGCTTAGCAATCGGTGTTAACAAGAACCCAATCGCTAATGTTGCAATAAGCATCAATGTAGCAACACCAAAGAATGGCAAACGCCATGATACACTCCCCAATACGCCTCCAAGTAACGGACCTATAGACATCCCAAGCCCCATGGACGCTTCATACATAATAATCGCCTTTTCTGTTTGTCCTGCCAAAACACCGACAATAGCAGATAAAGCTGTCGAAATAAATAGCGCATTCCCTAATCCCCAACCTGCACGTAAATAAATCAACCCATCAATCGTTTGTGAAAAACCAGCTAAACAAGAAAAAATTATAATAATAGCAAGTCCAAAAATTAATGTTTTTTTCGCCCCTATACGACTAGATATAAATCCTGTAAACAACATCATTATACCTGTTACTAACATATAACTCGTAAACAATAGCGTTGTTTGAGCAGGTGTTGCATTTAATTGTTGAGCAATTGTCTTCAAAATAGGATCAACTAAACCAATTCCCATAAACGCGATCATACACGTAAAGGCAACTGCATAAGCTGATCGAAGACCACTCTTTTCTATTACTCGTTTTGTTTCTTTTTCCAAAAATTCTGTTTCTTCCATTTAATTCCCTTCTTTCTATAAAAAAATACTACAAAAAAAGATACATGTCAATAATTACATGTTTTTTTATACATGAATTTTTATGATATAATAAGAATATGAGAAATTAAATGAATAAGGAGACAACATTTATATGAACACACTTAGCTATATTTTACTTTGTATGTTAGTTAGAAAACCTTGTACAGGCTATGAG